>JBDSBE010000122.1:0-36776 GCA_039921745.1 Ilumatobacteraceae bacterium
CAGCCGATCTCGTGAGGATCTTGCGGGCGCAGCCCGCAAGATCCTCACGAGATCGGCTGCTGGTGTGGCTGGTCATCGGGGGAGGGAGGTCAGGGCGGCGGTGATGATCTCGTCGTCGTCGGCCTCGACCGAGCGGAGGTCGAGAACGGTCCGGCCGTCGCGCGAGCGGGCGATCACCGGCGTGGTGTGGGATCGGAGCGCATCCAGATGGTCGCCCTGGATCGAGATCCCGACCGAGGCCATCTCGACGCCGGGCGCCGAGCCGGCCCCCGGGAGCGCTCGCGTCTCGACGACCGAGCCGACGCCCGTCGTCGCGACGATCGCCTCGGCGCGGGCTCTCAGGGTCGCGACCGGCTGGTCGACCATCCGCCAGAACGGGACCTGGCTCGCCGTCTGCTTGTCGAGATACACGAGCGCAATCTGCTGCAGTGAGCTGAGGACCAAACCGCCGCACCGAACGGCGCGGGCCAACGGGTGCTGGGCGCATCGCTCGACCAGATCGGCCCGCCCGGCGACGATGCCGGCCTGCGGGCCGCCCAGCAGTTTGTCACCGCTGAACGTGACGAGGTCGGCCCCGTCGGCGAGCGTCTGGACGGCGGCCGGTTCGCCGGCGAGCCACGCCGGCGGTGCACCGTTCAACCACGGGACGTGGGCATCGAGCAGGCCGCTGCCGATGTCGACGACGACGGGCACATCGAGGGTTGCGAGATCACCGACCGGCGTGTCCTCGACGAACCCTTCGACCCGATAGTTGCTCGGATGGATCTTCATCACGAGTGCGATGTCGTTGCCCGGTCTGACGATGGCGCGCCGGTAGTCGTCGAGCCGGGTGCGGTTGGTGGTCCCGACGTCGACGAGCCGGGCACCCGATTGCTCCATCACCTCGGGCACGCGGAAGGCGCCACCGATCTCCACCGACTCACCCCTCGACACGGCCACGTCCCGGCCGGCGGCGAGCGCGGCGACCACGAGCAGGACGGCGGCCGCATTGTTGTTCACGACGATCGCGGACTCGGCGCCCGTCAGTCGTGCGAACAACTGCCCGACGGCCTGCTGGCGCGACCCGCGTGCGCCGGTGGCGAGATCGAACTCGACGGTCTGCGGTCGCGCCGGCTGCGCATGGGCGAGCGGGGCGCGCCCCAGGTTCGTGTGCAGCAGCACTCCGGTCGCGTTGACGACCGGGGTCAGGAGCGTTCGGCGGTAGGCCTCCGCGCGGGAGACGATTTGGTCGACCTCGCCGAGGCGGATCGCTTCCCTGGCGATGTCGACGAGAATAGGGTGGGGAAGCCCTGAGCGTTCGATCGACCTCGCGAGTGCGTCGACCGATGGTGGTCGGCCGCTGGTCCCGCTCATCCCTGCCAGCCTACGCTCGACATCCGTGACCCGAACCATCGACCCTGTCGAGATCGAACTCGTCCGACTCGACCCGGATCTCCCGCTTCCCGCTTACGCTCACGCCGGCGACGCCGGCGTGGATCTCTTCGCCCGAACCGCTGCGACGATCGGCGCCGGCGGGCGTCGGCTACTCGTGCCGACCGGCATCTCGATCGCGATCCCGATCGGTTGGTGCGGCCTGGTGATGCCCCGTTCGGGGCTCGCCCTCAAGCACGGCATCAGCGTCGTGAACGCGCCCGGCCTGATCGATGCGGCCTACCGCGGCGAGATCAAGGTGGTACTGATCAACACCGACCCGGAGATCGACTACGAGATCACCCGCGGCGACCGCATCGCGCAGCTCGTGTTCCAACGGGTCGGGAACGCGACCTGGAATGTCGTGAGCGAACTCGACGGCGTCGACCGTGGTGGCGGTTTCGGCCACAGCGGCCGTTAGCCGATCAGCCCTCGCTGACGGTGACCGACTCGATCCGGATCTCGGCGAGCGGCGGCACACCATTGTTCGAGGGGTTGCCGAGCTCGTCGAGCGCGGGGACCGTGGTGTCAAGGCCGTCGGTCACCATGCCGAACAGGGTGTACTGCGGCGGCAGCGACGCGCCGCTCGCACCGGTGACGATGAAGAACTGGCTGCCACCCGAGTCGGGCTGGCCCGTGTTGGCCATCACGACCGAACCGACGACGTATTCGCCGGGCAGCGGGAGTTCGTCGGGGATCGTGTAGCCGGGCCCGCCGAAGCCGTCGCCCTGCGGGTCGCCACACTGCACCACGAAGCCGGGGATCGCGCGATGGCAGACCGTGTCGTCGTAGTAGTGGTAGCGGGCGAGTCCGACGAAGTTGTTCACCGTCTGCGGCGCCCGCTGCGGCTCGAGCGCCACGGTGAGCTCGCCGATGTTCGTGACGATCTGGGCGGTGTACGTCGCGTCGGCGTCGATGCAGAACGGCTGCATCTCGGTGAACGATTGCTGTGGCGCTTGCGACCCGTCGGCGGCGGGGCAGTCGGCGGCGTCGACCTGTGGCGGCGCCGTGATGACGGGCCGCTTCTGCACCTCGACGACATCGATCACGAAGGTCAGCGCATCGCCGGCCTTGATCACGTCGCCTGCGGCGCTGTCGCCGTACGCAAGCGTCGCAGGAATGTCGAGTTGCAGACGTGCGCCCGCCTGCGCACCCACGAGACCGTCTTCCCAGCCCTGGATGACGCTGTTGGCGCCGAGGGTGACCGGGAACGGCTGACCGCGGTCGTAGCTGTTGTCGAACTCGGTCCCGTCCTCGGAACGCACGCCCACGTAGTTGACGACGACGGTGTCGCCGGCCTCCGCTGACGGGCCGTCGCCGGCGACGAGTTCCGTCACCACGAGTTCCGTCGGAAGTTCGTCGGGGATGTTCACCTCGGGTTTGTCGGCGGAGGGCGCGATCGAGTCCGCGCTGGTCGGGATCGAAGTCGCCGCAGTGCCATCGGGTGCCGCCGTGGTCGCCGACGGCAGCGTCTCGGTCGAACCGTCGTAGTTCGGGTCGACGACAGGGGTGCCACCGGCGTCGCCGGCCCCGCAACCGGTCGCGACGAGTGCCGCGACCAGTGCGAACGCCGGAGCGCGACGAACGGTACGCAGGGGAAGGTGTCGGAGTACGGTCATGAGTCGGCCTTGGTCACGGACATGACATCGATCACGAAGGTGAGCGCGTCACCGGCCTGGATCACGTCGCCCTGGGGGTTGTCGCCGTAGGCGAGGTCGGACGGAATGTCGAGCTGGATCTGCGAGCCCGCCTGCGCCCCGACCAGACCGTTCGTCCAGCCCTCGATCACCGACGTCTGGCCGATCGTGACCGGGAACGTCTGGCCACCGTCGTAGCTGTTGTCGAACTCGGTCCCGTCCGCCGACCGCACACCGACGTAGTTGACGACGACCGTGTCGCCGACTGCTGCTGCGGGCCCGTCACCCTCTGACAAAACCGTCACCTGCAGCTCCTCCGGGATCTCCGACGGGATCTGGACCTCGGGCTTGGGCAGTGCCGGGAAGGTTTCGGTCGGTCCGGTGTCGATCGAACTCGCCGGATCGGTGATCGGCGCGGCGACTTCTGAGCTGTCGAACGCGCCGCCGACCCAGGCGATCAGCACGACGGCTCCGATGGCGGCGACCACGGCAGCGGTCCCTCGTAACAGGTTGCGCTTGGTCCGGTTGGTCCGCTCGGCCTTCGCCTCCTCCAGGAGACGCTGGTGACGGTTGGCCTTCTGTCGATCTCGCTTCGCTGTACCCACGACTGATCGAGGATATCGGCCCTCGCGCCCGCTTTCGCCGCGGTCGGCGGCTCAAGACCGGTGGCCGAGGCACCGATGAACGGTTCGAGGACGGCGCAACAGCGGCGGCCCACAGCAACGACCACGGCGGCGCCGATGCAGGCGAACACAATCGACAGCGCGATCCCCCTCAGCGTCTCCTCGCCGCGGCTGGTGGCCGGCTGGGTGTCACTCGGATGCGGTCTCGCGTGCTGGTCGATCTGGTTCGTCTGGCGCCTGGTCCATCTTTCCGCGACCCCGCTCGCGTTCATCGCCCTGCTCCTCGAACTGTCGGGGCTGGTCGCCGGGGTGCTCGTCTCGCTCGGCCTCTTACGCGCCGAGGCGCCGCGAACGGTGCTGCCGACCAACCGTCGGGATTCGCACCGATACGCCTTCGCCGTTGCTGACCGAATGGGACGCACGCGGACGGCGGACCTCCAGGGCGATCTACTCGCCGCAGTCGAGCGAATGACGTCCCGACATGTCGCCGACCGGGCCGACCGGGCCATGATCGGCGTCTTGATCGACGGCCCCCGTCGAATCGCTCTGGTGGCCGTCTTGGCGCTCTCGCTGCTGGTTGGTGCTGCACCGATGCCGTTGCCACCGATCTGGGCCGTCACCGCCGTCCTGACGGCGACGACCATGATCTCACTGAGCACCGTGCTGGCGACCTCCGGTCGGATCCGCATCGGCGACCGCACCCGCTGGTCGTTCGCCGCACTCGGCGAGGTCTGCTCGCGTCGTGATCACGACGCCGTTGCGCCCCGCCGATGGGTGGGGACGATCGGCACCGTCGTCGTGTTGAACATCGCGATCGCGCTGCGCGGAATGAGCGATCGCTGGACGCACGGTCTGCCGGCGATGTCCGACGACCAGCGGCTCACGACGATGGGCTGGGCGGCGGTCGTCGTGATCGGCGGCCTGTTCACCCTTCGCACGATGGACCCGCCGCAGCTGGCAAACGGCCACCTGGTCGCCCGTCGGCTCGAAGAGCGCGGTGCACGGCGCTCAGCGTTGTGCGCAACGGTCTGCGTCGGGCTGATCGGGTTCGTCGCCGGGATCCTCCCCGGGACCGTCGATGGAGGTCGCAGCCGCTCCGTCGACTCCGAATCGCTCCTGAAGACGAACTCCGAACTCGTTCGGCCCGTCGATGATTGAACCGGTGGACACGGGCCCGGCGACCCGGGTCCAGACGCCGCCCAGGTTGGGGATCCGCTCGTCCACCGCCCCGAGATGCCGCACGATCGATCGCAGGACGCCCGAGTGCGTGACGATCAAGACGTCGCCGGCATCACGGTGCTGGTCGGCGATCTCGCTCAGCGCCGCCCGCGCTCGCGCGACCACGGCGAGCGGGGATTCGAAGGACGCCGGGCGCCGATGGTCCGCGAGGAATCCCGGATATGCGCGCTCGATCTCGTCCGGCGTGAGGCCCTCCCACTCGCCGGCGTCGGCCTCGCACAATCGTTCGTCGGTGCTCACGGCGCCGAGCGCGAGGCAGTCCGAGAGGATCGTCGCCGTCTCCGACGCGCGCCCGAGGGTGCTCGACCAGACGGCTGCGAACGGCTGCCCGTTCGACGCGCGACGCCGTTCGAGTTGTTCGCCGCACCGGAGCGCTTGGAGACGCCCGAGCTCGGTGAGCGGCGTGTCGGCGCGACCCTGCCATCGCCGAACTGCGTTCCATTCGCTCTGGCCGTGTCGCAGCAGCAGCATCCGGGTCGACTGCCTCAGCATCCCGACGGATGGTATCCGCCCCAGTACGCTGTGTCGGATGGCTCGGATCCGCCTCTTCGCCGCAGCGCGTGACGCTGCGGGCACCGCTCGTGACGAGCTCCCCGGCGACACCGTCGGCGAGGTGCTGGCCATCGCACGCGAACGCTACGGATCGACGTTCGATGCCGTCCTCACGTCGTGCCGGGTCTGGGTCAACGGAGAACCTGTGGGCCTGCACGACGCTATTTCCGCAACCGACGAGCTGGCGGTGCTCCCGCCGGTGTCAGGAGGATGACCGTGGACTCCAACGACCCACAGAACCTGTCGCTGGACGAGTTGCGCTCGATGCGCAACCAGCTCCAGAACGACGACGACGTGGTGTCCTACGTGCGGCGCGTCGCGCAGGCCCGTCTCGACCTGGTGCGCGCCGAACTGCACCGGCGCGAACGTGGCGAAGCCCATGAGGATCTCTCCAGTGAGCTGCGCGTCGTGCTCTCCAGCCACCTGACCGGGGGTTCACCCCGGCCACCGCGGCCCGTCGAGAACCTCGACGACAACGAACTCTCCAACCGCCTCGACGCCGTGTGCGCCGAGCACGGCTTCAGCCGACTCGACGAGTTGCATCCCGACGAGTTACTGCACCTCGACGAGCAGTTGACCGGCTTCGAACGACAGGTCTCCGATGACCGCAGGGAACGGTACGAACGACTTGATGTGTTGAGCGCCGAGTTGGTCCGCCGCTACCGCGAGGGCGAGGCGTCGGTCGACGGTCTGCTCGGCGGCTGACGTGGCAGACGATGACCGGGGTCCGCGCGGCGGGCGGTCACCGATCGACCCACTCGACGTCGGCGCGTTCATCCGGTCGCAGCGAGAACGGGCCGAGATCTCGATCCGCAAGCTCGCGGAGTTGGCCGACGTCTCGAACCCCTACCTGTCGCAAATCGAGCGTGGGCTCCGTAAGCCGTCGGCCGATGTGTTGCAGCAGGTGGCGAACGCTCTGCGGATCAGCGTCGAGACCCTCTACGTCCGTGCGGGCATTTTGCCTGAGGGCGATCGGGCCACCAGTACGGTCTCCGAGGCGATCGAACACGACCCCGATCTCACGCCGGAACAGAAGTCGGCGCTGCGGAGTGTCTACGAGAGCTTTCTGGCCGCGACCTGAACCGGTCGCGGTCAGCCCGGAGCGAGGTGTTCGCGCTCCCACTGATTGATCCACGACCACAGCGACGTCACCGACATCGGCATCGCGATCCCGAAGCCCTGAGCGGCGTCGCAGCCGAGATCGGCGAGGACGTCCCACGTCTCGTTGGACTCGATGCCCTCGGCGATGACCTCGAGGCCGAGTGTGTGCGACAGGGTGATCACCGACTCGACGATCGCCCGGTCGGCGTCGTCGTGCAGGATCCGCAGAATGAAGTCCCGGTCGATCTTGACGCGGTCGACGCTCAAGGTGCGCAGCGTCTGATACGACGCATAGCCCGTGCCGAAGCCGTCGACCGTGACCAGCACGCCGGCCGCACGCAGCTCGGCGATGGTGGAACGTGAGCGATCTCCGTTGGTGATCAGTGCGTTCTCGGTCACCTCGAGCTCCAGACGCGACGCAGGGAAGCCCGTCTCGGCGAGGACGGCGAGTGTGTTGGCGGCGAACTCCGGGTCCTGGAGGTTGCGGACCGAGGCGTTGACGGCGAGGCGAGGATGGGCGTGACCGGTCATCATCAAACCGCCGGTCGCGATCCGCAGCACCGCGTCGGTGATCGGGCCGATCAGGTCGGTCTGTTCGGCGAGCCCGATGAAATCGTTCGGCGCGATCGTTCCGTAGACCGGATGCTGCCAACGCACGAGCGCCTCGACGGTGATCACCTCGCCCGTTCGCATCGAGAGCTGCGGCTGGAAGTCGACGCGCAGCTGGTTCTTGTCGATGGCCGATCCGAGCTCGGCCAGCAGACCGAGACGGCCGGTCTGGATCGATCCCGTTTCGGCGCGGTACAGCTCGACGTCGGTCCCCAACTGCTTCGAACGGTACATCGCGATGTCGGCGGCTTGGAACAGTTCGGCAGCCGTGCGTCCGTCCTCGGGAAGCCTGGCGACGCCGATGCTGACCCCGACCGAGAGGGGAAACCCCTGGACCGTCAGCGGCTCGGAGAGCCGAGCGTGGAGGTCGGCCACCACCGAGTCGATGTTTCCGGTGCCGCGTGACCAGGTGAGGAGCGTGGCGAACTCGTCACCGCCCAAGCGGGCCGGAAACGCATTCACCGGCACACAGCTCCGCAGGCGGTCGGCGAACGCTTTGAGGACGTCGTCGCCGGCGTCATGACCGAGCCGGTCGTTGACCTCTTTGAAACCGTTCAGGTCCATGACGAGCAGTGCCCCGTTGGAGAGCGCGCCCGGTCCACCGCAGGCATCCATCAACTGCTCGGAGAAGGTGCGGCGGTTCGCCAACCCGGTGAGCGGGTCGTGGTCGGCCTCGTATGCTCGCGCGTGCGCCCGGCGCGTTGACACGAAGACCAGCAGCGTCGTGATGGTGAGCAGCGGTGCGAGCACAAAGCTCTCCTTGAGACCGATCACCCAGATCGGAGCCATCGACAGCAGCGATCCGACGGCGGTGGCGCGCAGGAGCAGCACCCGCCGGAGTTGGGGGACGAAGCTGACGTGCCGTCTGACCGACGTCGAGATCTCAGAGATGACGGTGTCGAGCACCAGGATCGCCACGCCTGCCAGCACGACGCCGGCCGACCATCGCCACGGCAGCTGGTCAGGGTCGACGACCGACCCGCGCACACCCATCGCGAAGAGCACGAGCCCGGCGGCGGCGACCGAGATGAGGATCCGTGCGAGGTTCAAGAGTCGAACCCACCATGCGTACTGGCGAACCGACGAATGGATCAGGCTGCCGAAGAGTGCGACGCCGAGTGCCGAGACCGGTGAACCGAGCAGGAGAAGTGCGTACGAGAACATCGGCAGCAACGTGATCATGTTGCCGGTGCCGAGGCTGATCCAGGTCGCCGGCGTGCGCTCGCACACGACGACGAGCGCGGCGATCGTGATGAACATCGTCCAATGCACGGGCATCGTCCCGCTGGAGTGTTCCGAGATGATCAGTGCGGCGAGCAGGACGACGCCGAGCGCCACCGTTGCGGCCAGGCGAGCGACGTTGGCCCAGTCGGTGGGGTCGTTTGGTCCACGTGACTCTTCGGTCACGAGTGCGTTCACGTCACGCCGTCGGGTCGAGCGACGACGCTGCCAAATGACGCTCGGTGAGGCTCGGCGCATCGATGTCCGACGGCACGCCGAACAGGTGGCCCTGGGCCGCATCGATGCCCATCGACCGCACGAACCGCAGCTGCTCTTCGTTCTCGATGCCCACCGCGACCACGAAGACGCCGGTCCGGCGGCAGGCCGAGACGAGCGCCTCGACCGCACCTTTCCGTGCGGGGTCGGTGTCGATCCGGTCGAGGATCGCCACGTCGAGCTTGACGATCTCGGGTTGGATGCGCAAGATGCGCTCGTACTGCACATCGCCGGGTCGCAGACCGCTGACGGCAATGAGCACGCCGTCGTTGCGCAGGCGCTCGAGTTGGTCACGGAGTTGCCAGTCGTCGGGCAGTGCGGTCTGATCGGTCAGCTCGACGACGAGCCGTGACTCGGGAACCGACGACAGGGTGAGGCGCATCTGTTCATCGCGCAGGCGTTCGGGGGAGACGTTCACGCAGACCATCTCCCACGACCGAGGCCAGCGCGTTCGAACGGCGAGGATGTTGTCGACGGCTCGAAGCTCGAGCTCCGAGCCGAGCCCGGCATCTTCGGCGCATCGGAACCAGTCGA
The DNA here is from genome assembly GCA_039921745.1 of Ilumatobacteraceae bacterium. Taxonomy (GTDB): domain Bacteria; phylum Actinomycetota; class Acidimicrobiia; order Acidimicrobiales; family Ilumatobacteraceae; genus Ilumatobacter. Next base: position 9,203 of record JBDSBE010000122.1, read on the forward strand.
GGACCGGCGCAGTCGAAGGGAATCGCGAGAACGCTTCGGCGCCGATGACGACGCCGGTCTCGAGGTGAACGATCGGCTGGTACCGCATCTGGGGGCCGGTGTCGTCCAGGCAGCGCCGGACATCGGCAGGGCTGACGGTCAGTGGGGTTGCAGAGGAGGACGCAGTCAAGTCACGGGTCCTGGCCGAGTGGTCACATGTGGTCATCGGGACGAAACGGCGGCAGTCGATTCAAAGGATCGTCAAGGTGCGCAAGTGCTGGAGGGGTGTCGGCCCGAACGCGTGCACCGTGCCACCTGGTTTCGCTGTCGGATCGGGCGGGTACCGGCCGCTCACTGTCCGTGGCTCGGGAATGTTGACCTCGCCGAGGACGTTCGGAATGAAGATGCGTCGAGTCGCTGTGATCTCTCTCCACACGTCGCCGCTGGTCCAACCAGGATCGGGCGACAGTGGCGGCATGAACGTGTACGTCCGCGAGATCGTGTCCTCACTGTCCCAGGCCGGCACCGAGTGCACCACGTACACCCGCGCCGACCGAGCTGGTTTGCCGAACGAGGTCTGGGTCGAACCCAACCATCGTGTGGTGTACATCGAAGCAGGGCCGCATCACCTGCCGAAAGAGGCGCTGCCCGACATTCTCGACGAGTTCACCGATCGTGTCCTCGACGACCTCGCGGAGCACGGTGGCGCAGACGTCGTCCACGCCAACTACTGGTTGAGCGGTGTCGTCGCTCACCGGATCAAGCACGAACTCGACATCCCGTTCGTCTCGACGTTTCACACGCTGGCCCGCGTCAAGGCCGAGGGTGGAGATCCGGAGTCGGCGTGGCGTGACCGTGCCGAGGCCGAGCTCATCAACTGCGCGGACGCGATCTGCGTGAGTTGCGCCGAGGAGGAAGCCCAGTTCAGGCGCCTCTACGGCGACCCGCAAGGCCAGATCGAGATCGTCGCTCCCGGCGTCGAGCATGCGTTCTTCGCGCCCGGTGACCAGAACGGGGCGCGCTCCGCGCTCGGGCTGCCGACCGGCGTGCCGGTGATCCTGTTCGTCGGACGGCTCCAACCCCTCAAGGGTCCTGACGTGGCGATCCGTGCGCTCCACGCGCTCGGCCGGCCCGATGCACTCCTGCTGATCGTCGGCGGCGCCAGCGGGAACGCCGGCGACGTCGAGGTTCGGCGAGCGCACCAGCTCGTCGACGAGCTCGATGTCCGCGACCAGGTGCGGTTCGTCGAGCCCCAACCGCATCACATCCTCTCGACGTACTACCGCTGCGCCGACGTCGTCATCGTGCCGAGCCGCAGCGAGAGCTTCGGTCTGGTGGCCCTCGAGGCGGCCGCCTGCGGGATCCCGGTGGTCGCGAGCGCGGTCGGTGGCTTGCTCTCGCTCGTCGATCACGGTGAGACCGGGTTCCTGGTACCCGATCGCGATCCGGTGCTGTTCGCGAAGGCGATCGAGCAGATCCTGGACGAGCCACTGTTGGCTGAGGCGATGTCGACGGCATCGGCGGCTCGGGCGAATCGCTACACGTGGGGTTTCGCGGCGGCGCGACTCCGGCGTCTGTACGCGGACCTCCCGGCGCGCCAACTGGTGCTCGGGGAATGACCGACCTCCACCACGGCGATCGCCTCGACGACCTGCGGTCCCGGATCGATTCGTGGTTCGACGAGTTCGACACGGACAACCCGCTGATCGCTGCGGTCGATCGTGGAACCAGCGACGAAACGACGTTCGGCGAACCCCGCTGGTACGTCAGGATGGTCGGTGAGGAGAAGGACTTCACGACGGTGTGGTTCACGCTCGGCCAGCGGACGTTGCGGTACGAGACCTACGTCATGCCGGCGGCCGAGGAGCATCATCAGTCGGTGCTCGAATTCGTGATGCGTCGCAACGACCACCTGGTCGGCGTCCACTTCTCGATCGGGGCCGAGGACGCGCTCTACCTGCGCGGTGAACTCACCGACGCCGCGGTGTCGAGCGACGAACTCGACCGCGTGCTCGGCACGGTGTACTCGACAGTGGAAGCGAACTTCCGTCCGCTCCTGCGACTGGCCTTCGCGAGCCGGTTCGCCGGCTGATCGCACGACCCTTTTCCCTTTTTGCCCGGGCGATCCCTCCACTCGCGTGTCCGGGTGGCGAATCGGGGAAGTCGGAAACTCCGTGCCACCCGGACAACCCGCCCCGCCAACCCGCCCCGCCAACCCGCCCGCACCACTAACGTCGGCGTGATGTCGTTCGAGCTGGTGGTCGTCGGTGGAGGCAACATGGGAGCCGCCCTGCTGGGCGGGATGCTGGACGCCGGTGTCGTCACCCCCGAAGATGTTGCCGTCGTCGAGCCGTCGGCGCCCCGCCGGGGTGAACTGACCGAGCGGTTCGGCGGGGTGACGATCGTCGAAGCGGTGCCCGAGTGCGCGGCGGCGGTTCTGGCCGTCAAACCTCCGGACATCGCCGCCGTCGCGGCCGAGGCCGCACAGCGCGGGGCGCGCCGGGTGCTCTCGGTCGCAGCCGGCGTCACGACGACGTCGATCGTCGCCGCCGTCGGCTCGGACGTCGCGGTGCTGCGCACGATGCCGAATACGCCCGCACTCGTGCGCCAGGGGGTCTCGGCGCTGGCCGGGGCCCCGGGAACGAGTGGCGCCGACCTCGACTGGGCCGAGCGGATCCTGTCCGGCGTCGGCCTGGTGGTGCGCGTTGCCGAGTCGCAGCTCGATGCGGTGACCGGCCTCACCGGTTCGGGGCCGGCGTACGTCTTCCTGATCGCCGAGGCGTTGATGGACGCCGGCGTCGTCGCCGGCTTGCCCCGCGCCGACGCAGAGGCAATGGTGGCGCAACTGCTCGTCGGTTCGGCGGCCCTGCTCTCGGATCGAGGCGACCCGGCCGCGCTGCGGGCGATGGTCACCTCGCCGGGGGGCACGACCGCAGCCGGCGTCAGCGTGCTCGAGCAGCGAGCGGTGCGGTCGGCGTTGATCGACGCCGTCCAGGCGGCGACTGACCGGAGTCGGCAGCTCGGCTCGGCGTGACCGTTGCGAGAAATTCGCTCGTGACGCTTTTCACACCGGGACGCGTCGCCTACAGTGTCGATCGGTGAGCGCACCGGCGAGAGCTGGTGCGCTGTAGGGCCGGTGCCATCGGGGGGTTGGCACCGGCCCTCACTCTGTCCGGGTCCGGTAGCGTCGCTGCCGTGACCCGCTTCGACACCGTGTCGTTTCTCACCGACTACGGAACGGCTGACGAGTTCGTCGGCGTGGTGAAAGCGGTCGTCCGAGATCTCGCGCCACAGGTCACCGTGATCGACCTGACGCACGAGATTCCACCGTTCGACGTCCGGGCGGGGTCCCTGGCCCTCGCACGCTGCATCGGGTACGTGCCGTCAGGTGTGGTCCTCGCCGTCGTCGACCCGGGGGTCGGCACAGCGCGGCGAGCCGTCGCGATCGAGGTGGCCGGCGGGGCCGGTGTCGTGATCGGACCCGACAACGGCCTGCTCGCCCCCGCCGTCGCGATGGCGGGCGGAGCGGAGCGCGCGTTCGAGTTGACGAACGTGGAGTACCAACTCGAAGCCGCAGGTTCGACCTTCGCCGGTCGGGACGTGTTCGGTCCCGCCGCCGCGCACGTGTGCAACGGCGTCGACCTCGAGCAGCTCGGCCCGGAGATCGATCCGATCCTGCTCCTGCCGGGCACCGTGCCGCTGTCACGCGAGGAAGGTGAGGAGCTGATCACCGAGGTGCTGTGGGTCGATCGATTCGGCAACGCCCAACTCAACGTCGGACCCGACGACTTACCGGCCGCGTGGGGAGACCACCTGCAGATCAGGATCGGGAATCCGCTCGATCCGTCCGGGACAACCGTCCGCCGGGCGCAGCGGTGCACGAGCTTCGCCGAGTTGGCGGGTGGCGCGGTCGGCCTGGTCCTCGACTCGTACGGGATGCTGGCCGTGACGATGGATCAGCGTTCGGCCGGAGAAGAACTGGGCATGGTCGCCGGCGACCAGGTGACGATCGTCGAACTCGGTGCTGAACCGGCCGTCGAGACGCCGATCACACTCGGTCGTCGCTGACCATCGCGAACCCACCGGTAGTCTCTCGTTCATGCGCCCAGCCACGACGTTGACGCTCGGTCTCCTGCTGGCGGCGATCCTCGTCGCCGGCGTGATCTCGCTCGTCCGTCTCTGAGACGCCCCGACGGGTACGCTGCCGACTGTGGGGACAGCGGACACTCTGATGAACGTGGCGCGGATGATCGACTCGCATTCGCCCGACCGTGTGGCGCTGGTCTCCCGCAATCGCGAAACCACGTACGGAGAACTCCGCGAGCAGGTCGACCGGATGCGCGGTGGTCTGGCGGCGCAGGGTGTCACGGTGGGCGATCGCGTGGTCGTGCTGTGTGCGAACAACCGCTACTTCGTCGTGTCGTATCTCGCGATCGTCGGACTCGGCGCAGTGATCGTCCCGCTCAACCCCGCGAGTCCGGCCCCGGAGATCGAGCGTGAGATCGCAGTGGTCGAGCCCGTCGCCGCTCTGATCGGCCCGACGGCCGCAGCAGCCTGGGCTGCCGTCGACCGCTCAGCGTTCCCCTCTCTGCACACGGTTATTCGTGCCGAAGGCGAGGTCGGTGACGACGAAGTCGCACTCGCCGATCTGCTCGGCGCCGATCCCGTGCCCTCGGTCGATGTCGCCGCCGATCACATCGCGGCGATGATGTTCACCAGCGGGACGGCGGGGATGCCGCGGGCCGCGATGCTCAGTCATCGCAACCTGATCTCGAACGTCGAGCAGGACATGACGGCCCGCGACCACATCGCCGAAGGCGACGTCGTGTACGGGGTCCTGCCGCTGTTCCACATCTTCGGGCTCAACGTGGTGCTCGGCGTCGGGCTGACCGTCGGGGCGACGGTCCTGCTCGTCCAGCGGTTCGATCCGGCGACGGCTGTGGAGTCGATCATGCAGCGCGAGGTCACCGTCGTGCCGGGGGCTCCTGCGATGTGGGTGGCGTTCAGCCATTTCGACGAGCTGCCCGCCGATGCGTTCCGTTCGGTGCGTCTGGCGGTCTCAGGGGCGGCGCGCCTGTCCGACACGGTGCACGACCGGATGGAGGAACGTTTCGGGCTCTCAATCCACGAGGGGTACGGGCTGACCGAAGCCTCGCCCGTCGTCACCAGTTCTGCGGGCCTGCAGCGGCGGCCCGGCTCGGTCGGCCGCCTGCTCGTCGGCCAGGAGATGCGATTGGTCGGCGACGACGGCGCCGAGGTGCCGCCGGGCGACGCCGGCGAGATCTGGGTACGCGGTGAAAACGTGTTCCACGGCTACTTCCGCGACGACGACGTCACGGCGCGCGTGCTGGTCGACGGGTGGCTCCGCACCGGCGACATCGGGATCGTTGACGACGACGGTTATCTCTACCTCGTCGACCGGGTCAAGGACCTGATCATCGTGTCGGGATTCAACGTGTTCCCGGCCGAGGTCGAAGAGGTGCTCCAGCGCCATCCCGCCGTTGCCGAGGTCGGAGTGATCGGCGTGCCGCACCCGCACTCCGGCGAGGCGGTCAAGGCGTTCGTCGTGCTGGAGGACGGTCACGAGGTCGACGAGGACAGCCTGATCGACGCAGCCCGCGACTACCTCGCCCGGTACAAGTGCCCCACCAAAGTGGTGTTCGTCGATCAGCTCCCACGGAATGCTGCCGGCAAGTTGGTGCGCCGGGAACTCGAGGGAACCATCATCGGGGGCTGAGCGCGCCTCCCGCCGGGGCCCGTGCTTTGTGAAATCGTGCACAAGGGATCTAGGCTGAGCGGCGATGCCCCCACATCGCACCCGCCGTCGGATTCCGGAAGCCACAGTGGCGCGCCTGCCGATCTACTTGCAGATCCTGATCGAGCAAGCGGAGGCCGACGTGGACAACGTGTCGTCGGAAGGCCTCGCAGAGCTGGCCGGCGTGAACGCGGCGAAGGTTCGCAAGGACCTTTCGTACCTCGGCAGTTACGGCACCAGGGGCGTGGGCTACGAAGTCGAGTACCTGGTGTTCCAGATCCGCCGTGAACTCGGGCTCGATCATGAGTGGCCGGTCGTCATCGTCGGTGCGGGCAACCTCGGTCAGGCCCTCGCCGGATACGGCGGCTTCAACGGCCGTGGCTTCCCGGTCGGCGGCATGGTCGACATCGACCCGGCCAAGGTCGACACGGTGGTGGCCGGCGCCAGGATCCGCCCGCTCGAGGAGTTGCCCAAGATCGTTGCCGCTGGCGGTATCTCGATCGGCGTGATCGCGACGCCGGCAGCGGCCGCGCAAGACGCCGCCGATCGGCTCATCGCGGCCGGTGTCACCAGCATCTTGAACTTCGCACCGATGGTGCTGTCGGTGCCGTCGACGATCTCGGTCCGCAAGGTCGATCTGGCCGTCGAACTCCAAATCCTCAGCTACCACGAGCAGCGCAAGGCGAACAACTCCCACAGTGCCCAACTTCACGCCGTGAACGACGAGCGCCGGCGTGGGGCGAGCGCCTAGGCTGGACCGGTCATGTCGATTCTCGTCATCGGAGTCAATCACCGCAGCGGGCCGCTGAGCCTCCTGGAGCGCGTGACGATCGCTCCGACCGAGATCCCCAAAGCCGTCGAGGGTCTCGCCCGGCTCGACAACGTGCGCGAGGTCGTCGTGCTCAGCACGTGCATGCGCACCGAGATCTACGCCGTTGCCGAGAAGTTCCACGGGGCCTACGCCGACATCCGCAACTTCCTGTGCGACCTCGGCAACATCACCCCCGACGAACTCCACCCGTATCTCTACTCGGAGCACGACGAGGCCGCGGTCACGCACCTGTTCGAAGTCGCAGCCGGGCTGGATTCGGCCGTCATCGGAGAGGGTGAGATTCTCGGGCAGCTCCGCACCGCCTGGGAGACGGCGCAACGCGAGGGCGGCGCCCGAACGACGCTGAACCTGTTGTTCCGCCATGCGGTCGGCGTCGGCAAACGGGCGCGGACCGAGACGGCGATCTCGCGAGGCACGGCGTCGGTGAGCCACGCCGCCGTCGAGATGGCGGTCGAACATCACGGTGACATCGCGGGACGCAAGGTGGCACTCGTCGGCGCAGGCGCGATGGGTGAGGGCATCGCGGTCGCACTGCACGGCGCCGGTGTCGGCGGCGTGATGGTCGTGAATCGCACGCCCGAACGTGGGGAAGCGCTCGCAGCCAGGATCGACGGGGTCGCGCTCGGCATGGATCGTCTGCGCGATGCGCTCGAGGCGTGCGACGTGGTGCTGACCTCCACTGGGTCGGGAGAACCGGTCATCACCCGCGAACTCGTCGAAAGCATTGACCGGGACGGGCGCCCGCTGCTGTTCGTGGACATCGCCGTCCCACGCGATGTCTCTCCCCGCGTCGGCGAACTCGCCGATGTCACGGTCCTCGACCTCGAAGATCTCAGCGCCTGGGCGGAAAAGGGTCGCGCCGAGCGACTCGCCGAAGTCGGCCATGTGTCCACGATCGTTCGAGAAGAGACCGAACGGTACGGGCTCCAGGCCGCAGCGCTCCAGGCTGCGCCGCTCGTCGCGTCGCTGCGAGCACGGGCCGAGGGTCTGCGCGCCGCCGAGCTGGCGCGCCACGCGAAGCGGCTCGACCACCTCGATGACGAACACCGCGACCTCGTCGAGGCGATCACGCGTGGCCTGGTCGCCAAACTGTTGCACGAGCCGTCGGTCCGACTCCGTGACCAGGCCGGGACGCCGCAGGGTGAGCGCAACGCAGCGGCTGTCGCAGACCTGTTCGACCTCGGCTGATCCGGCGCTGCTGGCCGACTCGTGATCCGCATCGCAACCCGCGGGAGCACCCAGGCGCGGACTCAGGCGCAGTCGATCGCCGACCAGCTCGCCGCCGTCGGGCACGAGTGCGAGCTCGTCATCATCTCGACCCACGGCGATCGCACGCAGAGCGCGAACGTGCCGCTGCACACGATCGGCGGCCAGGGGGTGTTCGTCAAGGAGGTCCAGACCGCCGTGCTCGACGGCCGGGCCGACATCGCCGTCCACTCGGCCAAGGATCTCCCCACGACGCCGACGGACGGTCTCGTGATCGGTGCGTTCAGCGAGCGTCGCAGCCCGGCTGACGCGCTGGTCGGAAGGCCCCTCGTCGACCTGCCCAACGGCGCCGTCGTCGCAACCGGGGCCGTGCGTCGGCGCGCGCAGCTCCACCGGGCGCGGCCGGATCTCGAGTTCGTCGAACTTCGCGGCAACATCGCCAGCCGCCTCGACAAGGTGCCCGACGGCGGCTCGATCGTCATGGCCGTCGCGGCGCTCGAGATCTTGCGGATGACCGACCGCATCGCCGAAGTGCTCGACCCGGCCGAGTTCGTCCCGGCCGTCGGTCAGGGCTGCGTGGCGGTCGAGTGCGGCGATCGCAACGACCGGCTGCTGACCGCACTCGCCCGCATCGATCACGACCGGACCCGACACGAGGTCACGGTCGAGCGGGCATTTCTGGCCGAGCTCGGCTCCGGCTGCTCGCTGCCGATCGGGGCCCACGTCGACGGTCGTCGGCTCTACACGTTCCTGTCGAACGACGAGACCGGTGTGACCGTCTCGGACACGTTCGAGCTGCCCGACATCGTCGAAGCAGACGTCGAGATCGCCCGACAAGCGGCTCGGGCAGCGCACATCCACGTTCGGCGATGATCGCTCGCCCGCTCGCCGGCCGTCACGTCGTCACCACGCGCTTGGGGCCAGGCCGCCTCGACACCCTGCTTGCGGCGCTCGGTGCCGACGCCGTGAACATCCCGTTGATCGCGATCGAGGACCCGGCTGACGGCGGAGCTGCGCTGCGGTCGTCACTGGGCCGGCTCGACGACGCCGAATGGCTCGTCGTGACATCCCGGCACGGTGCCGAAGCCGTCGGTCATGCGGCTGCGCTCCACCCTGCCCTCAGGCTCGCCGCTGTCGGATCGAACACGGCGGCGTTCCTCGCTCGCCTCGCGGGTCGGCCCGTCGACATCGTGCCGAAACGACAGACGGCATCCGAACTCGTCGCCGCCATGCCGCCCGGCACCGGCAGCGTCGTCGTCGCGCAGGCAGACCGAGCGGACGCCTCCGTGGGAGATGGGCTCAGGCGGCTCGGCTACCGCATCGAAGTGGTGACGGCCTATCGGACGATCCTCCGTGAACCGAACGCAGCCGAGCGGCGCGCGGCGCAGCGGGCCGACGCCGTGGCGTTCGCGAGTGGGTCGGCTGTCGAATCGTGGGTCGCTGCGTTCGGATCGGCGACGTCACCGGCCGTGATCGCGATCGGTCCGACCACCGCCGACGTCGCTCGGCGCGCCGGACTTCAGGTGGCCGGCGTTGCGGCCGATCATGATGTCGAAGGCCTGGTCGATGCGATCATGGCAGTGCTCGCCTGAACGGCTGCCGTACAATCGATCGACGATCCGGACACGCGTGCAACGACAGAACACTCCGAGACGACGACGAGCCGCGCTGGCGGCGGTGGCCCTGGGCTCCCTGGCGTCGATGCCGCCGATCATGTCGGCGCGCCCGGCGGTGGCCGACGGCGTGGTCAGGCAGGCACCTGCCGACGTCGACGATGCCAGTGAACCGTCGCTGAGCGAGGATGGTCGCTGGCTCGTCTTCGCCGGCCGCGTCGGTGAGCGAACATCGGTGTTCCGGACCGATCTGGAGTCCGACGTCACGGTCGAGCTGTCGCCGGTTCCGCCGACCGTGCGTGCCGGTGACACGCTCCGGGCCCGGGTCTCGGCGGATGGCTGTGTCGTCGTTGCGATCACCGAGATTGCGTTCGACCTGTTCCGCGACGACGACGGCGACGAACGCTGGGACGTCTACCGATTGGTCGTGCCCGAATGTGGCGGTCAGCAGAACGGATGGGAGCTGGTCTCGGCGTCTCCGCGCACCGGGACGGCACTCGACTCGGTCTTCACCGAGTCTGCCCCGGCGCTGTCGGGTGCCGGCTCGCTGATCGCGTACACGCATCAGGCCTTCGGGACGCCCGAGGGCGTGGCGACGATCACGCTCGTCGACATCACGGTGCCCGTCAACGCTCCCGGTCGTGAGCAGACCGTCGCAGGTACGCCGGTGGAGTCGCCGAACCGCGAATTCCTGTACCGGGGGTTCCGGCACCCGGTGATGTCTCAGAACGGTCGGCACCTGGCGTTCGTCGCCGACGCCACGGCGGCGGATCCGCTCCCTGGCTGGGACCTCGGGCCGGTTCCGGGCGACGATGCGACGTCACAGGTCTACGTCTGGGACCGATTCGCACGCGACCAGCTTCGTGCCGTGCGGTTGATTTCGGGACGCGACGAGGTTCGCAGCGCCGAGGGTGGAGACACGCCGGCGATGTCCGAGGACGGTCGTGTGATCGTCTTCACGTCCCGTGACCGCACGCTGGTCACGGCGTCCCTCCCTCCGTGCCTGCCGCGGTGCCCGACGCAGATCTACCGGTTCGATCGCGACACCGACGGCAACGGCATCTTCGACGAGCCGCCGCGGGACGACCCGCTCGCGATGGTTTCGACGATTGACGCCGGCAAGGTCGACGCGGGCGTCCCGCGGGCCGGCAACGCGTCGTCCTGGGCGCCTGCGGTCAACGCCGATGCGAGCGAGATCGCCTTCGTCACCGACGCCACCAACCTGCTGCCCAGCCGACGGGCGGGAGGCGGTTCGATTGATGACGGTGATCTGCTCGTGGCCGAGTTCCAGCTCGGTCGGTTGCGGCGGGTGCTCGACGGAGCAGACGCCACGGACGTGCCCGGTGCCCACGCACGTCCGGCGCTGTCCAAGACGGGAGGCCTGATCGCGTTCGACACGGCTGCCGGTGACTCGTTCGTCGGCGTCAGGAGAGCCACCGACGGTGGACTCCGTAATGTGGTCACGGTCAGGTCGACGCCCCAACTCTCCCTGGCGTCGCTCGACTTCGGCACCGTGCTCCCCGGGTTCGAGAGCACAGAGCTGTATGCGACCGTCCTGAATGCGGGCCCTGCCGCATTCGAGCCGACCGACGTCGTCGTCTCGTCGAACTTCACGATCACCGGGGGGTCGTGCGTCCGCGGGATCCTCGTCGCTGCGGGCACGTCCTGCTCGGTCAATCTCACGTTCAGCCCGACGGCGATCCGCGCATTCGACGGCACCTTGACCGTCAGCGGGAGCGGTGCGCAGGCCACCTCGGTGTCGGCGACGCTGCGGGGGGCGGCCGGCGAGCCGACCCTTCTGGCCGAGCCAGGCGGCGTCGACCTGGACGATGCGATCGTCGGCGAGGTCGCAGGGCGGGCCGCGATCGACATCGCGAACATCGGGTTCTTTCCCATCGCGATCGCTCGGATCGACATGGAAGGCGCCCACCCGAACGATTTCCGGGTGGTGTCGGAGAGCTGCTTGAATCGAGCACTCAACGCCGATGCGAGTTGCGCGATCGAGGTCGAGTTCCGACCGACCGGGGTCGGCTACCGCAGCGCGCTCCTCCGGGTCGCCACCCCGCAAGGTCAGTACACGTCAGCGGTGCTCGGCGGTTTTGCGAAGTACAGCCCGACGTTCGAGACGACGGCTCAGACCGCGTCGGCGATGGCGCGCCCGGGTGAACCGCTCGGCCTCGGCGGGTCGGGCTTCCCGCCGAACGCGGCGGTGTCGATCGGGTTCGACGACGGCAGCGCTCCGTTCGCGTTCGTGTCGTCGAATGCGGACGGTGGGTTTCTCGCTGTAGTGTCGCTCCCCGGGCGACTGCGGGTGGGGCCGCGCCGGCTCGTGGCGACCGCTCGCGACGGCGCCGTCGCGAACGTCACGGTCGACGTGCAGGGCCGCCCCGCGGACACGAATCCTGTCGTGCCGGGCTTCGGACTGGGCTGACCCGGTTCAGCGACCGTCGGACATGAGCCTCCCACCGAGCAGGGCTGCGATCTCGCATCCGGTACCGGTCGTCTTGCCGGCCGCCACACAGTCGACGGCGAGCACGACATTGTCGTTCGGCTCGAAGGGGATCGGGGTGATGCGGGGCTGGAACTCGTTGGCCGAGTTCATCTCGCCGAGATCGATCTCGTAGAGCACGTCGCCGTTGCGCAGCAGCTGGGCCGTGCCGAGATCTCCGTTCGTGTTCTGGAACACGACATCGGTCAACATGAAGCGTGCGTCCGGCGGGATCGAGATCGACTCGCTGCGGTTCTGATTGATCCCGACGTCGACCGCAACGCGGTAGGCGACCGGATCGCCCTCGTCGGCTGCGATCGCCGGTACGCCGACCGAGGCCGCCTCGGAGTCGATCACCGCGGGAGTCGATACCGGTGCCGTGGTCTCGACGGAGATGTCGTTGCCCGCCGCCCGGTCGATGGCCGCGATCTGATCCTGGACGGCGTCAGCGGCCGCGTCCCTGATGGCCGGTTCGACGACCGTGAACCAACCCACGGCGATGGCCACCACTGCAGCCGCCGCAGCCAGCGCCTTCACCAAGGCGCGTGCCGGAATCGTCGGCGGCTGAATGAGCGTCGCCCGCCCGGTGGCCGGCGGGTGGTCCTGCTCGGTGGCCTCGACCTCGAAGTCGAGCTGGCGCTCGTTGCGGCGGAAGAAGCCACGCTGCGCTGCCAGTCTGAGCCGAACGAGACTGGCCGAACCGGGCGCCACGCCGACTGCGGGCGGATCGAACGAACCGTCGACCCGATCGCTCGCATCGATCAGGTGCAACCGGCAGCTCGCCAGGTTGTTGCCGTGGTTCTCGATCATGAACTCGAACGTCGCGCGGCGTCGTCCGCGCTGGAGCGGCTGGAGTGCGATGATCCGTCGGTCGTCGAAGGCGTTGACCGTCGCGATCGTCTCGGCGACGACCGCATCGTCGGGCGTGCCCTGAGGGATGACCCGAACGGACACCGAGGTCGGCCCGGCGCTCGTGGAGTGGATCGCCGGTGGACGCACCACGACCTCGATGACATCGCGTGAACCGCCGAACAGTGTGATGTTCGGTCTCGTCACCGTGGTCCACGCCGCGGTCAGGCCGGCGGGAATGACGGTGTACGACTCGGTCCGGTCGCCGACGTTCTCCACGGCGAGCGACAGCGAGGTCGAGTCGCCCGGCTGTACGGAGATCTCGTCCTGGGCGAACCACACCTGTACCGACACGTCCCCGAAGCTACCCGCCCGAGCGGTTGACCCCTGGGCACACGGGCCTACCATGCGGGCATGACCGCCCCGACGACCCCCGCCACCGGATCGCGGTTTCCCCAGCACCGCCCACGACGGCTCCGGACGACACCGGCGATGCGCGACCTGGTCGCCGAGACGAGCCTCGCGGTCACCGATCTGATCGCTCCGCTGTTCGTTCGGGAGGGAATCGACGAGTCGATCGAGATCTCGTCACTCCCCGGCGTCTTCCAGCACACCCGCGATGACCTCCGGCGTGAGGTCGCCGACCTGGCCGACATGGGCGTCCGGGCGATCATGCTGTTCGGTATCCCGGCCGAGAAGGATGAGCATGGCTCGGCTGCGAGCGACCCCGACGGCATCGTGCAGGTCGCGTTGGGCGACCTGCACGAGGATCTCGGTGACGACGTCGTCCTGATCGCCGACCTGTGCGTCGACGAGTACACCACCCACGGTCACTGCGGCGTCGTGCGAGACGACGGAACGGTCGACAACGACGCAACCCTCGAGCTGTACTCGGCCGCTGCGGTGGCACAGGCAACAGCTGGTGCTCACGTCGTCGCTCCGAGCGGGATGATGGACGGTCAGGTCGGTGCGATCCGGACTGCGCTCGACGAACGCGGGTTCACCGACACGGCGATCCTCGCGTATTCCGCGAAGTATGCGAGCGGACTGTACGGCCCGTTTCGCGATGCGGTCGACGTGACGATCGCGGACGGCGGCGACCGCAAGGGCTATCAGCAGGACTTCCGCAACGCGCGCGAAGCGTTGATCGAGGTGCGTGCCGACCTCGCCGAGGGTGCCGACATGGTCATGATCAAGCCGGCGCTCTCGTACCTCGACGTGATCCACGCCGTGCGGCCGCACGTTGACGTGCCGCTCGCCGCGTATCACGTCAGCGGCGAGTATTCGATGATCAAGGCGGCTGCTGCCAACGGGTGGATCGACCACGACACCGTGGCCACGGAGCAGCTCACGGCGGTCAAGCGGGCCGGAGCGGACCTCGTGCTCACCTACTTCACCCGATGGTTCGCAGAGCGAGTGACCGGTCGGCCGGCGAAAGGATGAACCACCCATGATTCCACTCTGCGACCAAGACCGGTGCGCCCTTGCCGGATGCACTGCGACCGTGTGCGTCGGTGCGGGCATTCCGTCGAACGACGAGTTCTTCGACCGTTCGGCCGCCGTCATCCCGGGTGGTGTCAACTCGTCCATCCGCGCCTTCACTTCGGTCGGCGGCCGGCCGTACGTCGTCGCACGCGCCGAGGGTGCGCACGTCTACGACGTCGAGGGCCGCGAGTACATCGACCTGGTCCAGAGTTACGGCGCCGTGATCCTCGGCCATGCCCATCCTGCGATCACCGAGGCCGTCACGATCGCAGTGAGGTCCGGCACCTCGTACGGCGCGCCGACGCCGCGTGAGATGAAGCTGGCCGAGGCGATCACCGAACGCGTGCGATCGTGCGAACAAGTTCGCTTCATGAATTCCGGTACCGAAGCGACATCGACCGCGGTGCGCCTCGCCCGGGGGTACACCGGGCGTGACCGTGTCGTGATCTTCCACGGCAACTTCCACGGCGCAACCGACGCACTCCTCGCAGCCGGCGGGAGCGGGGTCGCCACGCTGGGGCTGCCGGGAACCGCCGGCGTACCGGCCGGGGCGGTGGCCGAGACGATGGTGGTGCCGTACAACCAGGTTCCCGCACTCGACGACACAGTGGCCTGCGTGATCGTGGAGCCGGTCGCCGCGAACATGGGCGTGATCGCGCCGGAAGACGGCTTCCTCCAGGGCCTTCGAGCCGAGTGCGACCGGATCGGCGCCGTCTTGATCTTCGATGAGGTCATCACCGGCTTCCGGCTCGGGCTCGGCGGCGCCCAAGCCAAGTACGACGTCTGGCCTGACCTGACGACGTTCGGGAAGGTGATCGGCGGTGGCCTTCCGATCGGTGCGGTCGGGGGGCGACGTGAGCTGATGGAGACGCTGACCCCGCTCGGCTCGGTTTTTCACGCAGGCACCCTGGCGGGGAATCCGATCGCGACTGCGGCCGGGCTCGCCGCGCTCGATCTGCTCGAAGGCGACGTCTACATCGAACTCATGGCACGCGCTCGCCACTTCGCGGCACTGATGCGCGACGCCTGCTCTGCTGCCGGCTTCGCGGCCCAGTTCCCGGTGGTCGGAACGCTCGTCGGCATGGTCTGCGGAGACGTCGAACGCCCGACCGACTTCGACGGTGCGAAGCAGACCGACGAGGCTGCGTTCGGCCGGTTCTTCCACGCAATGCTCGACGAAGGCGTCGCCATGGCGCCCGGTGCCTACGAGGCGATCTTCGTCGGCGTCGCCCACACCGACGGGATCATCGACCAGATCGCCGATCGCGCCAACCGGGCTGCGGCGGCGGCGATCGCCGCCGGCTGAGCCCCCCGAACGGGTAGCGTCGGGCGCACCATGCGGCAGATCTTCAGCGTGCGGTTCTTTGCGGCGATCGGGGGCGTGGTGGGGTTGTTCTTCCTGCTCACGACCATCTTCGCGACTCGTGGGGCGATCGAGGGAGCCGATGAGGGACCGGTCGCCGTTCAGCTCCACCAGATCGACTTCGTCGACCAGGTTTTCTCGTCGCGCAACGAGACGTTCAACGTGAACGTCGAGGGGCTTGCCGCCGACGACACCGACTTGATCATCGACGGGTCACGGTCTCTGCGGATCGTGTCCGGGACCCCGGGTGAGATGATGTGCCCGCGCTTTCCCGAGGTCGGTGCGTGCGCAGTCGTCGCCGACCTGCTCGGTGAGGCCGTGGTCTGGTTCGCCCTCGTGCCGGTCGGCACTGCACGAACGGTCGACTTCCCGGCGATCGACGGGCTCGAGGACGGGCTGGCCACGCTCGTGAACGGGTGGCAGGTGCGGTTCGCTCCGGCGCTCGATCGACGGTGCCCCGACGAGCAGTTCACGTCGTACCGGGAGTTTCGCGACGTGCTCGCCGACGACTTCATCTCGGTGTTCAGCATCGACGACCGGCGACTCGTCGCAGTGGAGTGCCGTCAACGCGTCGAGTACGCCCCGGTGATCACGAGCACCGAGTCGGGCGATCAGGCGACCACGTCTGTCGGCGTCACGGGCTGAAGGCGCGATGGGTGGCCAACGCCGCCGACTGGCGAGCTCACGCCAGCGCCTCGAGCGCGGCGGCGGCAGCGACACCTGAGTCGAACGCCCCCTCCACCTTCGGCCCGGCGAAGATGTCTCCGGCCAGGACGAGGTCGTGTTCGTCGTCGATCCAGCACGCCTCCGGCCACGGCTCGATCGGCCCTGCGAAGCGCCACTTCTTGACCTGCGTCTCGACGACCCGTGCCGTGCCGATCCATGGCTGAGCCCGATCGAGGAGCAGTGCGCGCACGACGTCGTGATCGTCGTCCCAGTGTTCGAGACTCCACGGCTGGGTCGCATGGGCGGTGAGCGCCGGAACTGTACTGACGCCCTTCATCGCGTTGTCGGCGATGAATCCGAAGGGCGCATCGGGATCGGTCGGGTCGAACTGGACGCCACCCGGATCCGGGACGGCGCTCGGGGCGTCGAGAACGGCGAGCAGACCGATCGTGCGGTGGTACTCGCGACGGAACAGCGCATCGGGGACGTCGAGTTCAGATTCGACGAGCAGCGCCCACGATTGCGGCGCGGGACAGGTGAGCAGCAGAGCGTCGGCCTCGATCACCGTTCCGTCGTCGACGACCACGTCCCATCCGTCCTCGGTGGGTCGACAGGTGAACACCATCTGCCGAGTCCGGCAGTCGAGCCCCTGTGCGAGATCCTTGGCGAGCGAGTTCATCCCCGCCGTCCCGCAGTAGCGCGGGTATCCGTCACCGTCCGGCTCGAACCCGTGACACCACACACGCACGAGTCCACGATCGAGCCAGTCGTCGACCTGGGCCCGAAATGCGTCGCCCCGAACCGTGAAGAACTGGGCGCCGTGGTCGAGCACCGCATCGCCGATCCGGCGAGTCGCCAATCGGCCGCCCACCGACGGGCCCTTGTCGAGCACGACCACGTCGTGGCCGACGTTCGCCAGCGTGTTCGCCGCGACCAGGCCCGAGAGCCCGGCACCGACCACGACGACCCGCACGGGAGGGGTCAGCTCGCGATCCGGGCGGGCGGTTCGAGCTCGGTCGCGGTTGCGACGCTGTGCTCGGCGCGACGCAGGAAGTCGAGCATGATCCGGTTGAACGTCGTGGCGTGCTCGATCATGAAGCCGTGCGCTGCCCCGCTGATGACGACCAGTTCGGCGGTCGGGATCCGCTCGGCGATCTCCTCGGAATCACCGCGAGGGGTGAGGATGTCCTGGTTGCCGACGATCACCAAGGTCGGGGCCGTGATGTTGGCGAGGTCCGACGCGAGGTCGTCGTCGATCGACAGGATGCCGGCGACCTGTCCGGCGAATGCGTGCGCCGGACGAGACAGGCCCAACGGCCCGAGCCAGCCGATCGCCGGAGCGAGCCGACGGAACGACCGTGGCCCGATCACCCACCGGGCGGCTGCGGCGGTCATCGCCCCCATCCCGTCGGACTGGGCGATTTCCGCCCACTCGGCCAGCAGTTCCTTGCGCCACGGATGATGGTGGCACGCGGTGCAGGCAAGCGTGAGTGAACGCACCCGTTCGGGGTGCCGGAGCGCCATGATCTGGCTGATGACTCCGCCCATCGAGGCGCCGATCACGTGGGCCGACTCGACCCCGACGTGGTCGAGCACCGCCGCAGCGTCATCTGCCATCTGTTCGAGCGAGTAGGCACCGTAGGGCTTGTCGCTGCGGCCTGCGCCGCGATTGTCGAAGGCGATGGTGCGATACCAGGGCGCGAGTGCGAGGCGCTGGAGGTTCCAGAGATTTTTGTCCGCGCCCAGACCCTGGATCATCAGCACCGGGGGGCCGGATCGACGACCGGACTCGCGGTAGTGGAGGCGGATGCCGTCGGTCGAACGGACGTGAGGCATCAGAGGCCGCCCATCCCGCCCGTGGGCAACCAGTCGAGCGGTGTGCCCGTCAGTGTCCCGCCCATCTCGTGGAGCGTGTCGTCGATCCTGATCTGCAGCAGGTCGGCGGTTTCGAGTTCGTCGAGCGGGCCACGTCGCTTGCGGCGCAACTTCACGGCCCTGCCGATCTCGACCCTGGCGCCTCGCCGGAACGGCACCGATACGGTCGCCGCCGGCAGGATGGGGACCTGTGTCGCGACGGCGGCGCCGACGAGGCGGTGGTCGATCAGGCCGGTCCGCTGGTTGGTCGCCTGGTGGTCGGCGCCCAGCACGATCAGTTCGCCGGCTCGGAGTGCACCTGCGATCTCGGACTCGCTCGGCAGGAGCGCGCCGAGGCGCTGCATCATCGGGCCGACGGGCGCGAAGTCGGGGCGGCCGACGAATCGCACCGGTCGATCGATCTCGGCGCCGATCGACAGCGCGGCGAAGATCGGGGCGAGCGAATACCGGCGGGTGTTGATGACGATCAGGGCGCCCGAGCGTCGGGGCAGATGCTCGGCACCACCGACCGACGTGTTCCACCGCAGCTGGCTCGCTGACCACACACGGTTGACGAACGCGTTGTCGCGACCCCAATCGTCGACCTCGTTGGCGGTCCACGCCCGGAGCGTTCGCAGCCACCGGCTCGCCAGGTCGGTCGCCTGGTCGCCGACCACCCTGACCGGCAGCGTGATCACGTCGGCGAGCTGCTGCACGCCAGGGCCGTCCACGTCGGCCCGCGCGGCCATCAGGCGACTGCCCGACGTGCTGGATGATGGACGACGCTGGGCCAGCGGTACAGCTGGTCGATCACGTCCCGGGTCGTCGTGGTCGGTGCGAATCCGATCACGTCTGCCGCACGCGCATTGTCGGCGAGCCGACCGCGCTGGAGCATCTCTTCGACGTGCTCGGCCAACGGCGCGCCGGCGACGTAGCTGGCTGCTCGCGCGGCGATCCACTGGGGCCCGACGATCGGCACCGGGATCCGGCCGCCCCGCCTGATCGCCTGGTACGCGGTGATCGCTCCCGGCGCGACGATGTTGAGCGGTTGATCCAGACGCTGCCGGGTGGCTGCGACGAACGCCTCGGCGGCGTCGTGCTGATGAATCACTGCGAAGGGGGGATCGGCGACGGCACTGAACGGCACCGCTGGCATGCGTAGCAGCCGACCGACCGGGCTCGGGACGTGCGGCCCGAGCACGCTGGCAAGCCGGAGGCTGCCGACGGTCACGCCGATCCGACGGCCGATCGCCATGGCGGTGTTCTCGATGTCGAGCAGCGTCGTGCCGTATCCGCAGGTCGGAAACGGCACCACGTCTTCGTCGGGTCGGGTCACGGCATTGCGGCGACGCCCGTAGACCTCAATCCCACTTCGCACGACGATCGACTCGAGCGCCCGACACTCGGCTGCGGCACCGAGGATCGATGTCGCAGCATCGTCGGTCAGCTCACGCGCGCTGCCCGGCGTCGCCCTCGAATAGGGCTCCCAGACCGCGATGTGGACGACGATGTGCGGATTGAAGCGGGTGACGGCGTCGACCGTGCGATCGTGATGGCCGGCGACGATGCGGTGAAACACCGCGCGCCGGAGTCTCGGCCGGGGTGGATCGGTGCCAATTCCTTCCAACGCTCCGACCCAGGGCTCGTCCTCGAGCAGCATTGCCACCCGCGTTCCGAGTTCGCCACCCATTCCGCTGACCAACACACGGACACCTGCCACGGCCCACCACGCTAGCCCCACCGAACGCCCACCCGACGGTTGCCCGAAGGGGTCTGAGGCCCCTCCTGGCACGCTCCGGTCAGCCGAAGCCGCGGCTGTCCTGCTTGAGGGCGGTTTCGATCGACAGCGCACTCGCGATGACGAGCGAGTTCAGCGGCTCCGGCGGGCGGTGGGTGATCTGGACGACATAATTGTCAGCGGTCGTGAACATCGTCTTGGCGACGCCCTCGAACGTCTTCGTGACCCGGGCGACCTCGACGCCGGACGCGTCCTCGATCCGGAAGTTCCAGGCTCGCCAGTTCTCGGCCTTGATCGACCCGACCCGGCGTCCGTTCGATTCCAGTGCGAAGTTGATCTTGCCGATCATGTTCTGCTGAACGATTCGGCCGATCTCACGATCGTCACCGTCGCTGACGACCACGCTCGATCTCATCAGCTTCGCGGGGCGCGTCAGTTGCAGCAGCACGGCGCCGGACGTGTCGGTGACCTGGAGACGGTGCGTCATGAACTGGTCGAGGCTGGAGACGAGACGGAGGACCTTCTTGGCGGTCGACTGGCCGACCTGGTTGACCGCCGCGATTTGCGTACCGCTCTGATCGAACACGCTGTACTGATTGTTGAGCTCGATCAGTTTGGCCTTCTGATTCACGACGAGGATCGGCTCGTTCATCAACGTGCCGCCGCCACCGGTCACGGGACCATGGAGCCCGATCCCCCGATGGCCGGTGCCCGTGAGCTGCTTCGAAATCGTCTCCGCTCGGCCTTCGTTGCCGAGCGTCAACCCGCTGTCGAGCCGGTCCATCAGCGAGTCGCGCGGCGCGACCGGGCTGTCGACCGGGTCGGTGCCCGTGATGCCCTGGTTGCTGATGTGGTCCGTCCAGGTGTCGCCATCCCAGTAACGCAGCTCGTTGCGTGCCGTCGGGTCGGGATGCCAGCTGGCCGGATGTTCGCTCATGGAGCCGATCTTACGCGGCGGCCGGGGACCGATCAGCGGAGATGGCCGGCGGCCATGATGAGGTCGCGCGCCCACGGGTCGAGCTGGCGTCCGGTGAGGCGTTCGGTGACGGCAATCGCCTTGGTGTCGTCGTCGACCAGCGCAGACCACCGGATGTAGCCGCCCATGATGCCGACCAGCCGGTCGCCGAGTTCTTCGCCGTGCACGATCAGCTTCGAACCGTGCTTGAGCAGATCGTCGAGCTCGGTGTAGAACGCCTTGCACCAGGCGTCACGCTCGTCGGCTTTGAAGGGCCGATGGCGGTACGGGAGGTTCAGATCGTCGTAGTTGTGGAGGTTGTGCGGCGCCTGGATGATCGAGATCGCATAGTTGAACCCGTTCTCACGGATCCAGATGATCTCCTCTTGGCGGCGGACACGGCGGTGGTTGTCGCCGTAGCCGCCCGGGCGCTCACAGATCGCGAGCTTGTCCTTCAAAATCCACGTGAAGTGCCGAGGTGTGATCCCCAGCGCCCACTTGCCGCGCAACTTCGGCGGCATCAGCGGCATCCCGCGAGATCATGGGCTGGGAACACGAACAGCGATGTCATGGCGGCCTCTGACTCTACCCGGCCCACGCGACCGAGCAATTCGGAGGGGAGGAGTTTCCTCGTCACATGACGGATTCTTCAGCGTCCGTCCGTTCGACGACCCGCAACCGCTGCCCTGATCGCTCGACGCGTCGACCGCCGGCGACCTCGCAGGCACCCGCAGCGCCCGCAGCCACCGCCAGCACCCGATCGATGGCCGCTGCATCCGGTGGATACCCGCGCTCGGTCAACCACCGACGCAACGCCCGGCGCGCCAGCACGATCGGCGCATCGCGGACGGCGCAGGCGTCCGTCGGATCGATCGCATTCGACAGTCCGTCGAGGAACGCGCTGTCGTCGCGCAGGAGATCGGCCGTTCGACCGAGGATCGGGACGACATCACGGCCGGCGATGTCGGCCGCGAGCGGGAGCAGCTCGGCGCGCACGCGGTTGCGCCAGACGTCGCGGTCGAGGTTCGAGGCGTCCCGAACGGGTTCGATCCCGGCCGTGCGGCAGACCGCCTCCGTGTCGCTTCGGCGGATGGCGAGGATCGGATGTCGTGGCCCGGGTTCGATCGCGGCGAGGCCGTTCGCGGCGCTGCCACGCAGGAGCCGCAGCAGCACGGTCTCCGCCTGGTCGTCGGCGGTGTGGCCCGTCATCGCGTCGTGAGGGAGGACCGACCGCCGCGCCGCTCGGGCTCTGGCCTCGAGATTGGAGCCAGGCGCGACCTGTACGACGTCGATCGTGAAGCGGACCCCGAGCGTGGAGGCGATCGCTGCAGCCCGCGCCGCGTCTCGGGGCGAGTCGGTACGAATCCGGTGGTCGACGTGGTGGGCGGTCACGTCGAGGCCGGCCTCGCACGCGAGCAGGATCAACGCGGTCGAGTCCTGGCCCCCGGAGAACGCACAGGTGACGGGCGAGGGAGCAGAGGGGAAGGTACAGCGGGCGAGCAGCTCGGCTGTCAGAGCTCTTGCTCGCGCTCTCGCTTGCCGCCCGGGTAGCGCTGGGCCGATACCTGCTTGAGGTAGCCGACGACCAGGCCGAGGGCCGCACCCCCGCCGGCGATCAGCATCACCAGGCCGATCCACCAGTGCCAGATTGGAGCCGCGAGCATCACGTCAGCGTAGCGACAGGGTGACGATCAGCTGCAATAGGTGCGTCGGTGACGAGGTCAGGCAGGTCCGATGACGCCGTCGCCGTCGAAGTCTTCGTCGAAACACATCTCGATCCGACCGAGCAGGCCGGGTGGGAGTTCGTCGTTGCGACACTTCCGGCGGATGGCCTGCTTGAGTTCGGCTTCGAAGTCGAACGCCTGCAGACAATCAGTGCAGTCGCTCAGGTGCTCGTGGATGTGGTTGCGGACATCGTCCGGCAGTTCGCCGTCGAGGAAGGCGTCGAGTTCTCGGATCGTCTGTTTGCAGTTGGCCATGTGATCTCGAATCACTCCGTGTGCGTTGCAGCGTGCTTCTCGTCGAAGGTGGTGGTCAGTCCCCGTGCCTCCGCGTAGGCGTACAACGCGCGCTGCATCGCTTTTCTTCCCCGATGCAGACGGGACATCACCGTGCCGATCGGGATGTCGAGCATCTTGGCGATCTCCTTGTACGCGAATCCCTCGACATCGGCCAACAGAACCGGGAGACGAAAGTTGTCGGGCAGATCCTCGAGCGCGTGCTTGACCTCATCGTCGGTGAACAGATCGAGGAACTGCTCCTCGGCCGACATGCTCGCTGCCGCAGTCTCCATCGACCCGAGCCGACGGTAGAGGTAGAGGTCCTCGATCTCGCCGAGTTCGCTCTCCTGTGGGCGACGTTGCTTGGCCCGATACTTGTTGATGTAGGCGTTGGTGAGGATGCGGTACAGCCAGGCCCGCAGGTTCGTCCCCTCCTGAAAGGTGTGGAAGCTGCGATACGCCCGCAGATACGCATCCTGCACGAGGTCTTCGGCGTCGGCCCGGTTGCGGGTCATTCGCAACGCAGCCGAGTACAGCTGGGGTGCGTATTCCATCGCCTGCTCGGCGAAATCCTTCTGATCGGCCACGACCGGCGACCCTACTGGTTCGTGGCCCGACGGCCCGGTCGAAGCGAGCCCTGTCCGACTGCGTTCATAGAAATGTGCCCTGCACGTGCTGCTCAGGTGCCAGTCAGGTGTGTGTCGGTCAGGTGTCGCGTGATCGTTGATCTTCGCGAATCAGTTCGGCGACGAGGTCGTCGATGGACGAGACGAACCGTTCCAGATCATCGGCGAACCGGATTCGCGCCGCGTCATCGAACGGTTCGAGCAAACGTTGCATGCCGGTCGCCCGATTGGTGCCGACCCGGCGGACCATCCGCTTCCCGGTCGTCGTCGCACGCGCGATGACGATTCGTCGATCGTCGTCGGCTTTCGTGCGCTCGGCGAGGCCATGGCGCTCGAGTCGGGCGATCGCGCGTGTCGCAGTGCTGGGGTCGACCCGCAACGCGTCTGCGAAATCACTCATCCGCCAACCGTCGGCTCCATCGGGGGTCGCCACCAGGATTTCGAGCGCGTCGAGTTGCGCTTGCTCGAGCGGCGGCCCGTCCGGGCCGAGCAGGTGCGCTCGCAGCACGGCGCCGGAGGCGCCGCGACGAAGCTCCCGCCAGGCGAGCACGATCCGACGCACTGTCGCCTCGTCGGCATCGTTCACCTCGGATGTACCACCCATCGGTCGGTCAGCCGGTCGCGACGCCCGATCGCGCCCGGGTGTCGTCGGTGCGATCGATCCCTCGCAACGACTGGTCGCCGGCGACACGGTCGAGGTACCACTGGTAGGTCGATGCCAGCCCGTCCGGCAGATCGATCGACGCGGTCCAGCCGAGGTTGCGGAGCTTCGACACGTCGAGCAGCTTGCGCGGCGTGCCGTCAGGCTTGGTCGAATCCCAGACGATCTCGGCGTCGGGGTTGACGAGGTCTCTGATCGTCTCGGCCAGCTCCTTGATCGACAGGTCGACGCCGGTGCCGACGTTGACGTGTTCGTCACCGTCGTAGTGCTCCATCAGGAACAGGCATGCCTTCGCCAGGTCCTCGACGTGGAGGAACTCCCGCTTTGCCGATCCGGTACCCCACACCTCGACCTGGTTCCGGTCGGCTGATCGCGCGTCGTCGAACTTGCGCATCAGGGCGGGCAGGACATGGGACGAGTCGAGATCGAAGTTGTCGCCCGGGCCGTAGAGGTTGGTCGGCATCGCCGAGATGAATTCGCAGCCGTACTGGCGGCGGTATGCCTGACAGAGCTTGATGCCGGCGATTTTCGCGATCGCATACCACTCGTTCGTGGCCTCGAGCGGGCCGGCGAGCAGTTGGCTCTCGGTCATCGGCTGCTCCGCGTCGCGCGGATAGATGCACGACGACCCCAGATAGAGCAGCTTGGTGACGCCGACCTCGTAGGCGGAGTGGACGACGGTGCCATGGATCATGAGGTTGTCGTAGATGAACTCGGCGGGGCGTGCCGCGTTCGCGCCGATCCCACCGACGGTTCCGGCGACGAGGAAGACGTAGTCGGGCCGGTTGGCCTTGAACCAGTGGGACACCTCGGACTGGTCACGCAGATCGACCTGGGCGCGCGTTGCAGTGAGGATGTTCGTGAATCCCTCGGATTCGAGCTGACGAACCAGAGCAGAGCCCACGAGCCCGCGATGTCCGGCGACGTAGACGCGTGCGGAGCGGTCGATGCTGATCATGGCACAAACGATAGCCAACGACGAAGGACGACCGATGAGAGCGCGTCACGGTCGTCGTCCGACCGTTCGTCTGGCGACGTCCGCGATGCGTCGGCCCCCCGAGTGGTGGAGCAAGAGTTCGGGGTCAGAGACGGCGAAGGTGCCCTGTCGATCTCGGGCAGCATCGGCGTCGTGTTCGCGGCCGACCGTGACATGTACGAGATGAAGACCCCGCGCGACCCTGCCGACGCGATTGCTTGATCGCGTCGTTCAGCGTGTGCCGGCGATGAGCTGATCGACCGGTGCGAAATCGTCGGTGAGCACGAGGGCTCCGTCCAGGTACGCGTCGGTGTCGGCGATCAGACCGCCCGGGTCGCCCCGCTCGATCCGGGCCCGATCCCACGCTGCTGCATCGAATGACCGGTCGCTGGCGACCACCACGGCGTTGCCGCTGGTGCCGTCGGTGAGCCCGCTCCCCGACATCACCGCCATGTACGGCATCGCCGTGCGAATCGTCGCCGCCTCGGCTCGGAGGAACGACTGCTTCGGACCGTCGATGATGTTCGCGACGTACAGGCCTCCCGGTCGCAGCACGCGTTCGATCTCCGCCATGAATTCCTCTGTCGCGAGGTGCCAGGGCACGGCTCGACCGCCGAACGCGTCACCGACGATCACATCGGCCGAGTCTGTGGGCACACCGAGCAGACTGATCCGTCCGTCGCCCGTCACGATCTGGAACCGGGCGGTGTCGATCGCGAACTCACGCCCGACGAAATCGATCAGGTCAGGGTCGATCTCGAGCACGGTCTGTCCGCTGCCGGGGCGTGTGGCGTCGACGTAGCTGGGCACCGTCAGTGCCCCGGCACCGAGCGCGACCAGGTCGATCGGTCCGGTCGGTGCAAGCGTGTCGATCGCGCCGACGATCTGGCGGACGTACCAGAATTCGAGATGCGTCGGGTCGTCCGTCACGACGTAGCTGTGCCGGAGATCGTCCAGCACGAGGACCTGACCGTCCGCTCGGTCCGGATCGTCCCGGACGGCGATGCAGTAGTAGCTCGATTGGAGGTCGCAGGGCTGATCGACGACGAAGAGTCCTCCGATCGAACACGCCACGAGCGCTCCCGTGCCGAGCAGCGTGCTCGTCGGAAGCGCCACCGGGCGGCCGAGGCGTGGGAGGCTGTACGAGAGCAGGAGGCCGGTGGCGATCAGGATCGCGCCGACCGACACGATCAGCGTGCTGACGGCGGCGAACGCGACGAGCACGAAGCCGGCGAGGAACGTCCCGGCGATCGCACCGCCGGTGCCCCATGCGGAGAGACGTCCGACGACGCCGCCGGTTTCGGCGAGGTCGCGCAACTGCAGCTTGACGACAGCCGGGGGCACGGCACTGAGCACTGCCGCCGACGGGAGGAACCCGAATGCGGCGAGCATCACACTGGGGAGTCCCTGAGCGTTTGCGCCTGACGCACCGCCGAGTAATCGCACGATCGGAATCGACGAGATCGCCAGTGCCCCACCGACGAGCAGGAGGATCGGGATCAGCCGTCGTGGATCATGTCGGTCGGCGAGAGAGCCTCCGATGCCGGCACCCACCGCGATGCCGGCGAGGATCGTGCCGATGATGGCCGAGTAGGTCTCGAGGTTGACGCCGACGTACGGCGCCATGACCCGGCCGGCGAGGATCTCGAGCACCAGCACGGCACCGGACGTGCCGGTCACCAGCGCGATCGCGAGCCAGTCGGGGAGCGGTTGAGGTCGGTCGCTCCCCGAGATGTCGTTCATCGCAGAGACGCTACGAGCGGGCGGAGGGCACCATCACGCGCAGTCCCCCCGGTACAGACCGGTAACGGAGGCGATCGGTCGAGGCCCGCTCGTCGCCGTCGCGCTGGGTTGCCACCGCCTTTCCCCACGCCACGACGATCTCGGCACCCTGCGCAGTCACCACGTCGGCGGTCGACGCCGGCCGCCCACGGATGATGCGCCAGCCGGCCCGGACGAGCCCGATGGTGGAGTGGCGACGAAGGACGATGACATCGAGACGACCGTCGTCGAATTCTGCGTCCGGGGCGAGATCGAGCGATGCGGACCCACGCTGGCCGACATTCATCACGAGCACCGTCAGAGCCGGGTCGGCGTACCATCTGCGCCCATCGACATCGATGGTGACCGGTGTCGGCTCGGTCCGGAACCACTGGGCCAACCCGGCTGCGACGAAGCCGAGCCGTCCGAACCGTTTGGCGCCGTCCCCGACCTGTTCGATCACGGCCGCGTCCCAGCCGCTGCTGGCGTTCAGGACGAAGACGTCGTCGGTGGCTCCGTCGCACGAGATCAGGCCGACGTCGACGATTCGCGTCTCGCCGGTCGCGGCCACGCGGACGGCTTCGTCGACGTCGTCGACGCCGAGCACCTGCGCGAGCAGGTTGACCGTGCCGCCGGGTATCACCGCCAGGGCGACCTCACCGTCGAGCAATTCGGCTGCGACGGTCCGCTGGGTGCCGTCCCCGCCCACGGCGGCGATCGCGTCGACCCCGCCGTCGACGAGTTGTGCGATCGCGTCCTGCAGGCCG
>JBDSBE010000123.1:0-3937 GCA_039921745.1 Ilumatobacteraceae bacterium
CGGCCGAGCTCGGCCGGCTCCAGGAGCGCGAACGTCAGCTCGAAGCCCAGGTCGAAGCGGCTCGGGTCGAGGTGCCGACGGCGCCGGAACTCGACGAGGAGACGGTCGCCGCGATGGTCGGCGAGGAGACACTGCACGTCCTGCAGACAGCTCGCGAGTCGGCGTCCCAGATCAAGATCAGGGCGGAGGAAGCGGCCGCCAAGATCCTGCGCGAGGCGAACGACGAGGTGAACCGCGTGCGGCGGGAGGCCGAAGTCGAAGCGGCTCGCAAACGCCACGACGCCACCTCCGACGCCGAGGCAGAGGTCGCGCTCGCGAAGCAGCAGGGTCGGGAGATGGTCAACGAGGCCCGCGCCTACCGCGAGCGGGTGCTCGCCGATCTCGAACGGCGGACCAAGGTCGCCCGGCAACAGATCGACGATCTCGTCCACGGCCGCGACCGCCTGATGCAAGTTTTCGAGCGGGCGCGTCTGGTGGCGGTCGACGTCACGTCGGAGTTGCAGTCGGTCGACGGCCCCGAGGAGTTCGTGAACCTGTCGCCGACCACGGGGCCGCTGCCGCTGATGCTGCCGGCGACCGACCGACCTGATGACGCCGTCGCTCGGCCCGACGACGACGTGGACGATCTCGATCCGGTCGATGTTCCGGTCGACGAGTTCACTGACGGAGGCGATGACGAGATCGCTGGGGTCGGCTCCGAGGGTGGGGATGGCGCACTCGGCGAGGCTGACGCCGCCGGCGATCCGTCCGATGATCTCGACGACGACGACACCGTTCCGATCGCGACGGCGAAGCCGCGGGACGCCAACGTGGTGTCCCTGTTCCGTGACCGGCCGGTCGACGCCGGTGGCGGTTCGTCCGACGACGGCGACGACGAACCCGACATCGATGGGCCCGACGGGGCCGGTGACGCGACGGCGGTCGCTGACCGGCCGGATGTGAACGGGATCTTCGAGCGCTTGCGCAGCGAAACCCCGACGGTCGACGATGCCGACGACTCCGCCGACGGACCGGTCGAGTCTGCCGACGAATCGGTCGAGGTCGATGGGTCGGTCGAAGCGGCGGATGACGAGAGCCCGGATGACGAGAGCCCGGATGAGCCCGCCATGGCCGAACCAACACCTTTCACTCGTCGCGACGAAGCCCTCGTGCCGCTGATCGTGAGTGGTGCCCGCAAGCTCAAGCGGGTTTTGGCCGACGAGCAGAACGGTGCGCTCGACCTGCTCCGCCAAAACAAGCCTGTTACGCAGATCGGCGACCTCGTCCCGGCGATCGACGACCACGTCCGCACCTACGCCGATGCGCTCGACGACGAACTCGTCGACGCAGCGGTCGTCGGCGCCGGCGAGGCGGGCAAGAACGACACGAGGTCGCTGCGAACCACGATCCGCAAGGGCGCCCTCACCTCGGCTCACGAGATGATGCGCGACAACTTGGTGATGCCGCTGCGAGCCCGGCTCGAGCGCGCTGTCGCCGACGGCGCCGGTGACAACGAAGACATCACCAAGCGTGTGCGGGCGGTGTACCGAGAGTGGAAGACGCAGCACATCGACCATCAGCTCGACGACGTGTTTCGGTTCGCCCACGGTGGCGGCGTCGTGACCGGGATCAAGCCGGGCACCCACGTGGCCTGGATGATCGACCCCTCCGAGCCGACATGCGCCGACTGCGAGGACAATTCGCTCGCCGGCTCGGTCGAAGTCGGCAGTGAGTTCCCGACCGGGCACGCCGCCGCGCCGGCCCACGCCGGCTGCCGGTGCCTCACCGTGCCGAGCGCCCAGTAACCTCGGCGCCAGATGCGGCGCGAATCAGACCTTCCCCGTCCTCGACTCAGCTCCCGGATGTCCGGCCGTGGGGTCGCCATCGCGCTCGGGTTGGTGTTCTTCGGGGTGATCGTCTTCGGCCGGGCGATCGCCGGCTTCTACGTCGATGCGCTCTGGCACGACGCGCTCGGTCGCAGCGACGTGTTCTGGGGCCAGCTGGGCGCCAAGGCGCTGTTGTTCGGGATGTTCTTCGTCGTCTTCCTGGTGATCGCCGCGGCCAACCTCATGATCGCCGACCGGACCGCACCGACCTCGTTCCCGGCCAATGTGCACCCGTACGTCGAGCGCTTCCACGAGGTCTTCGGTCAACGACTGCGCCTCGTGCGGTACGGCACCGCCCTCGTGCTGGCGTTCATGTTGGCCCTGCCGGCGGTCTCCAAGTGGCAGGAATGGCTGCTCTTCAGGAACAGCCAGTCGTTCGGCGTGAACGACGCCCAGTTCAACGTCGACGTCGGCTTCTACGTGTTCGAACTGCCGTTCATCACGTTCGCGATCGATTGGTTGTTCGCGGCGCTGGTGATCGTGCTGCTGCTGACGATCGCCGCCCACCTGCTCAACGGGGGTGTCTTGTTCACGTCGTCGATCCCCACCGTCCGGCCGTCGACGAAGATGCACATTGCGATCCTGCTCGCCGTGCTTGCGGCCGTGAAGGCCGCTGATTACTGGTTCACCCGCTATGAACTCACCAACGAACGGCGAGGGTTCGTGCAGGGCGCCACATACACGGTGGTGAAAGCCCAGCTCCCGGCGATGATGCTCCTGGTCCTCATCGCGCTGCTCACGGCCGTGCTGTACCTCGTCACGATTCGCACCGATCGGTGGCGGCTCCCGCTGGTCGCGTCGGGTCTCTGGATGGTCGTCTTGATCGTGGGCGGGCTCGTCTATCCGGCGATCGTGCAGTCGCTCGTCGTCCGGCCCAACCAGGAAGGTCGCGAGGCGCCGTACATCGCCCGCAACGTCGAGGCGACTCGGGCGGCGATGGGGATCGACGACGTGATTACCGAAGATGTCACGTTCGGTCGGTTGAACGCGGCCGACGTCGAAGCGGACCTGCCGCCGATCCGGAACGTCCGATTGCTCAACCCGACGCAGATGCTGTCGAGGTTCTCGCGTGACCGTGGCGACGTGGCCGGGCTCCAGATCGCCGATCTCGACGTCGACCGTTACCCGCTCGACGCTGACGGGCAGGACGAGCAGGTGCTCGTGACGGCGCGTGAGCTCGACTTGGCCAACATCCCCAACAAGAGTTGGCAGGGCGAGCACCTCGTGAGCACCCGCGGGTGTGGTCTGGTGCTGGCTCCCGTCGGCCGGGTCACGAGCAACGACCGACCCGATTACATCCCGGTCGGCCTCGACCGTCCGGAGCTGTACTTCAGCCCCGAGATGAGCGGTTATTCGATCGCTCGCACCGATGTGAACGAGAGTCCGTGTGGCGAGCCCGGGCTGTACGAGGGCGAGTCCGGCGTGAGAATGAAGGGGTTCAGTCGCCAGGCGGCCTTCGCCCTCGCGTTCTTGGACTACAACGTGATCGGTTCGGGGGCGATCAACGACGACTCGCAGGTGATGTGGGTGCGGTCGGTCGAAGATCGGGTCCGCAAGCTGGCGCCGTTCCTCGACTACGACACCGACCCCTATCCCGTCGAGGTCGACGGCGGCGTGCAGTGGGTGATCGACGCCTACACCTCGACGTCGCGGTACCCGTACGCACAGCGCGTCGGCAACGTGCAGTTGGGCCAGGACACGGGGATCTCGCGGAGCGCCAACTACGTCCGCAACAGCGTCAAGGCTGTGGTCGATGCCTACACGGGCGACGTCACGTTCTACGTGGTCGATGACGAGGACCCGATCATGCGGGCGTGGCGCTCGGTGTTCCCCGATCTGTTCACGTCGTTCGACGAGATGCCCGACGACCTGAAACAACACCTGCGGTACCCCGAAGATCTGTTCCGGGTGCAGACCGAGGTCTACTCGAAGTACCAGGTGTCGCCGGAGAACTTCTTCCAGCGCACCGGTGCGTGGTCGGTTGCTCAGGCACCGTCGGTCGATCGTCAGGAGACAGCGACGAACGTCGCGGCGCCCGTCGACCCGCTCGATCAGCAGACCGAGTTCGCGAA
>JBDSBE010000124.1:0-24472 GCA_039921745.1 Ilumatobacteraceae bacterium
CGCGGTCGCCACTCGGGTAGCACAGCCGACCGGTCGCGCGAACGGCGGCCGGCCCGGCGTTGTCCGGATCGGCGGTCGCGAGCTCGGTCGCGACAAGGATCGGCTTGCCGACCCGGTCGCTGATCTCCGCCGCCGCTTCGGCGAATCGGCGGTCCTGGCGCTCGTGGTACTCGACGATCCGTTCGAGGCCGTGATCCGGATAGAAGCGGCCCTCGCGCATGAGCCGGCCCTGATTCGACTGGATCCCGAGGCCGATGTAGACGATCGCGTCGACGAACGCGTGTTCGGCGATCAGGTTCATGACGGTCGGGATCGTGTCGCGGGTTTCGCCACCGGCGCAGTCGACGGGGTTGTTGCGGCTCCACCGCGGCGGCAGGTGCTCGTCGATCGATGCCAGCAGGTCGTCGGGCAGTTCGAGCAGTGTCAGGTCGCGGTCGCGGGTGATCGCGTCGGCGGTCACGACACCCCACCCGCCCGCCGTCGTCAACACGACGACCTGCGGCCCGGCAGGGAGCGGCTGGGTGGCGAACGTCGCCGCGAACTCGAACGCTTCGTCGACCGACGCCGCACGGGTGATGCCGTTGGCGCGACAGGCGCCGTCGAACACGGTGTCGTCGGCGGCGAGCGCACCGGTGTGGCTCGCTGCGGCGCGGGCGCCGCCCGCCGTGGAGCCGCCCTTGAGCAGCACGAGCGGTTTTCTGGCCGCAACCGACCCGAGCCGTGACATCAGCCCGGCGCCGTCGGTGATGCCTTCGATGTAGGCGAGGCCGACGGCGGTGACCGGGTCGTCGGCGTAGAAGTCGAGGTAGTCGGCAACGCTGACCGCGGCTGCGTTGCCGGCCGACACCGCTCGGCTGATGCCGACTCCGGACGCTCGCGACAGGTTCAGGAAGCTGGAGACGAAGTTGCCGGACTGACTGGCAACGCCGATCCGTCCGGCCGGCGGATAGGGCGCGACGATCTGGGCGCACAGCTTGGCCGGGGTCGACACGACACCCTGGCCGTTGGGGCCGGCGAGGAGGATCCCGAGTTCGTCCGCAAGGGCGACGAGTTCGGCTTCGGCGCGCTGCCCGGCTTCGCCTGCTTCGCCGTATCCGGCCGAGGTCAGGAATGCCGCCCGGATCCCTTTGGCCGCGCACGCCCGGAGGATGTCGGGGTTGGTGCTCGCCGGGGTACAGACGAACACGAGGTCGATCGCGTCGTCGGGCAGGGCATCGACGTCGGTCACCGTGCGGATGCCGAGCACCTCCTCGCCCTTCAGATTGGTCGCGTACACCCCGCCCTCGTATCCGGCCGCGAGCAGGTTGTGGAGGGACACGAACCCGAACTTGCCCGGGTGCGTCGATGCACCGGTCACCACGACGCCGAGCGGCTCGAACAGTGCCCGGAACTGTTCGTCGGACGGTCGCGTCCGCATTGCGGGGTGGGTCTGCTCGTGGGCACCGAGTTCGACCAGGGCGTCGACGGCGACCGGCGCACCATCGGGTGTGATGATCAGCGGGTTGATGTCGACGCTCGCCACGTCGGACCGATCGACGGACAACCGACCCAGACCGACGAGGAGGTCGACGATTGCGTCGCGATCCACGGCGGACTCGCCCCGGAACGCGCCGAGCAGCTGTTGCGTGGCGATGTCGTCGAGCATCTCGGCGGCGGTGACCCGGTCGAGCGGCGCAGGACGGAACACGACGTCGGCGATCGCCTCGGCCAGGATGCCGCCGACACCGAGCATCACGGTGGCACCGAACTGCGGGTCGCGAAGCAGCCCGACGATCAGTTCACGTTTGCCGGCGATCATCGGGGCGACGAGCACGCCGACCTCGCCGTCGTCGGGCGTCGCCGCATCGAGGAGGTCGTTCGCCGCCTGCTCGACCGCAGCAGCGTCGCCGAGTTTCAGCCGGACGAGACCGCGCTCGGTCTTGTGGGCAATCTTTTCCCCTTCGAGTTTGGCCACCACCGGATAGCCGATCGAGTCGGCAGCCGCGACCGCCTCGGCCGCCGAGCGGACGACGACGTCAGGGCTCCTCGGCAAGCCGTACGGCTCGAGCAGCGACTTCGACGCGGATTCGGAGAGGGTGGTGACCATGCGCCGCCAACGGTACCGAGCCGGCGCGTCGCTGTGCCGTCAATCGGACGAACCGGCGGGTCAGGGCAGCAGCGCCGAGCGGAAGAACTGCACGATGTGCTCCTCGCGGGCTCGGAGTGCGTGATCGGACAGCGGGGCGACGTCGAGCAGGCCTTCGAGGAACGGCTCATCGGAGAAATAGGTGAGCAGTGCCCCGTAGCCGGTGATCAGCAGCTGGCGGGCGTCCTGGGGCGTGAACACGCCGTTCGCCATCTCGCGCTCGAAGTAGCTGGCGGCGAGGTCGAACATGGGACGCAGCACGCTGGCGAGGTCGATCGCGAGGTGCTCGCCGCCGTCGATCGCCTCGCGACGGACCATTCGGACGTAGCTCGGGTTGTCGGCGAAGAACCGGAACCCGGTCCGCAGCACCATCTCGACTTTGACCCACCCGGTCTGCGGGACGGAGATCGCGGCCGTCAGCCGGTCGAACCAGTCGCTCAGGAGATGTTCGAAGACCTCCTGGTAGAGCGCTTCCTTCGAGGCGAAGTGGTGCAGCAGGCTGGGCCGCCGGATGCCGACGCCCGCAGCGATGTCGTTCAGTGATGTGCCCTCGTACCCAGCCTGAGCAAAGCATGCGAGCGCCTCGTGCAGGATCTGTTCGCGGGTGGACCGTTGGTCGGGCTCCTGCGCCGTCTCCGGCGGGCTCGTGAGGCTGGACATGCTCCCACGACGCTAACAGCGGGCCGGACCAGGCGCCGACCCGCTCGCACCCGGTCAGCTGGGCGGGTAGACGCCCATGTCCTTGGCCTTGTCGGTCTGCCAGAAGATGTCGGCGATCTCGTCGATCAACGAGATCAGCTTCTCGGCGGGAGCCTTCTCGAGCGACTTCTTGACCTCGCCGGCCTGGTGGGTGGCGTCCCAGAACAGCTGGTGCAGGTTCGGGAACTCCGTGAAGTGGTCCTTCGTGAAGAAGTCGGCCCACAGCACCATGAGGTGATGCTTGACCTCCTCGGCGCGCTGCTCCTTGATGATGATGCACCGGGTCTTGAAGTGCTCGTCGTCGGAGTCGTGGTACTTCCCGATCGTCTTCTGACACGAAAGCGCCTCGATCTTCGCCTGGGCGGGGTCGTACACCCCGCAGTAGAGGTCGCAGTGCGCGTGGGCGACGGTGGCGGTGCTGAACAAGCGGCTGAACATCGTGGTGATCTCCTTGGGTTGGCGGGGAGCGGATCGCTTCAGAACTTACACTGCCCGACGTGAAGCCGCTGAAACGCTTCGTGGTGTCCGAGTGGTCGATGCTCCCGGCGTTGCGCCCGGGTGACGGGCTGATCGGCGTCCTTTCCGCCACCCTCCGACGCGGACAGGTGCGATGCTTCGAACACCCGGACCGCACGGGCTTCTGGCTCGTGAAGCGGGTGGGTGACGTCCGAGCCGACCGGTTCGAGGCGCTGAGCGACAACCCGGCGGCCGGTGCCGTCGATTCGCGACGTTTCGGGTTGATCGACGTCGAGGGCTCGTACCTCGTCGTCCTGCGGGTGCCGACCCGCCGTCACGGACGATCGTCATTTGCAGTTGATCAGCGGCAGTTGATCAGCGGCGGCGCGCCACGAGCGTCGACTCGCCGTCCAGTTCGACCGAACGGAGAATCTCGACGTCGAGATCCCGGAACGCGACGACGAGTTCTCCGGGCGGGGCGTGGAACGGTCCGGGTTCTCCGTCGGCACCGACCACCGAGAGCACCGTGATCACGAGCACACCGTCCGGCACCAGCGCGTACACCAGCTGCGGGTACAGCGCAGGGTCACGGAACCGCTGGCAGATCACGAGCTGGCAGGTGCCGGCGAGATCTGCGGGCAGCCCGTCGCCGAGGTCAGCGACGCGGGTCTCGACCTGCTCGCGCACCCCGGCTGACATGGTCGCCGAGTTGAGCGCCGTGATCGCGCCATCGGACGCGTCGATCGCGACGACCTCGTACCCCTGCCGAATGGCCCAGAGCGACTGCTCCCCCAGCCCGCATGCAACGTCGAGACAGCGGCCACCACGTGCCAGTTCGATGCCACCCAACCCCTTCGGCATCGACGGTTCTCCGGTCACCTTGCCCAGGTATCGGGCGTTCCAGCGTTCGGCATCGTCGTGCACCGTCGAGATCTTCGCAGGTACCCTCGACTGCATGCAGATCGTGTCGGCCCTGTTCGTCGAGAACTTCGAGATGCGTCAGGCCCCGGGGCCTTCGACTCGCATCGACCTGACCGGTGCGATGTTCTCGATGGCGGCCCCGCAACCGGCGCCGTGCACGATCTCCCCGCACTTCGTCGGCCTGATCTTCTGCCCCGAGGGCGAATCCGGCAGCGGCGTGTTCGAGGTGATCTTCCGGACCTCCCTGGGCGATCCGGACGCCGAGGACGCCGGGGAACACCTCGCTCGCAACGTCAGCCCGTTCACGGTCGAGCCGGGCAAGTTCACGTACCGGTTGGTGAAGGGCGAGCTCGAATTCGATCAGTACCGCCAGATCTTCGCCTACTGCCGCGTGGACCGCGGCCCATGGCACGTCGTGCCGTTCACCCTGCTCCCACCGGTCCAAGAGCCCGGTCCGGCCAACGGCGCCGACCCATCCTGACCCGATGTCCGGGTCACGACACCTCGCGTTGACGCTCGCCCTCGTGCTCGGCGCGTGTTCGAACGGCGACTCGGACTCGCTCGCCACCGTCGCTGCGACCACGCCATCGACCATCGAATCGTCGACGACCGCACCGACCACCGCATCGGCCACCGCACCGGCCGCGGATACGACGACGGTGCCGCCGACGACCGCTCCACCGGCGGACAGCACACCGACCGATCCGACCGACGACGAGGAATACGTCGAGTTGGCAACGACGGCGCTGCTCGATCTGTCGGTCTTCCCGGACGGATGGGAGTCGTCACCGGCGACGGAGGATGACGAGGCCGAGAACGAACGATTCGCCGACCGGGTCGATGTGTGCCTCGGCAACGAGGGCGCACGTGTGGCCGACCTCATCGACGGGCGCAAGGCGACGTCGCCGGAGTTCGCGGGCCCCGGCGACTCATCGCCCTCGGTCGAGCAGCAGATCATGATCGCCGACGACGACTCGATGGCCGTGATGGCGATGGACGACATCGGGGCCGAGGGCGCCGACGTCTGCCTCGAACAGACGATCCAGGAGTTCTTCGATGCCGAGGCATCGGCCGATGTCGAACAGCAGGGCGTCACGTTGGGCGACATCTCCGTCCAGCGGGTCGACGTCGATGCGGCTGCAGACGTGCTGGTGGCGTACCTCGTCGAGATCCCTGTCGAGGCACCCGACGGCCAGTCTGCGTCCGGGTACCTCCAAGTGATCTACCAGCGTGAGGGGCGGGCGCTGAGCCAGCTCCAGCTCTCGTCGTTCGGCACGACGTTCGACCTCCAGGGGATCGATGTACTGACCACCGAAGTCGTCACGAGGCTGACGCAGATCACCGAGTGATCCAGAGCGCCCTCGTGGCGATGACGACCGTGGGGATGACGGCGGCAACCAACGGTAAGGTCGACCGTGATGTCAACACTCTCCCCCGACCTCGACCAGCAGGCGATCGCCATGATCCGCGGGTTCGCCATGGATGCCCCGCTCGCAGCCGACAGCGGCCATCAGGGAACGGCGATGGCGCTCGCCCCGCTGGCTCACGTGCTCTTCAGCCGGGTCATGAAGTTCGACCCGGCCGACCCGACATGGCCCGATCGCGACCGGTTCATCCTGTCGAACGGGCATGCGTCGATCCTGCAGTATTCGATGCTGTACCTCACCGGTGTCGGGCTCGAGTTGGACGACCTGAAGGCGTTCCGCCAGTGGGGCTCCAGAACACCGGGCCACCCAGAGGCCGGCCACACCGACGGTGTCGAGGTGACGACCGGCCCGCTCGGTCAGGGGTTCGGCGATGCGGTGGGCATGGCGATCGCGGAGCGTGTGCTCGCCGGGCGGTTCGGTGGCGATGCGGTCGACCACCACACATTCGTGATCGCCGGGGACGGCTGCCTGATGGAGGGCGTGTCCCACGAGGCGGCGTCGCTCGCCGGGCACCTCGGCCTGGACAAGCTGATCGCGATCTACGACGACAACCACATCACGATCGACGGTGACACGGCGCTCTCGTACAGCGACGACGTCCCCGGCCGATTCCGCGCCTACGGATGGAACGTGGTCGAGCTCGGCGAGATCGCCGACGACCTCGATGCGTTGGAGCGTGCGCTCGAGCACGCCCGAGAAGGCGGCGGCAAGCCGACCCTGCTCGTGCTGCGGTCGCACATCGGGTTCCCGTCGCCTGACCACACCGACGACCACGAAGCGCACGGCCTCGCGTTCGACGCCGCCGACGTGACTCGCACGAAGGAGGTCATGGGGATCCCGGACGAGCCGTTCTGGGCGCCCCACGATGTCGTCGACGCCTACCGATCACATGCGGCCGAACGCGGACAGGCCGCCCATTCGAGCTGGGCCGACGCGACCGCGTCGATCGTCTCGTCGCCGGAGTGGATCGCGGCCTGGAACGCCACCGGCGTCGAGGGCTGGGACCGTGACCTGCCGACCTACGAGCAGGGCGAGCAGGTCCCCACCCGCAAAGCGATCAACGCCGCATTCGACGCCTCCATGGCCGGCCTCCCGGGCCTCGTGGCCGGCGCCGCCGACCTGACCGGCAACACCGGGACGAAGCTCGCCGGCGCCACCCGCCAGTCGTCCGAGCACCCCGAGGGCACCCAGGTCTATTTCGGGGTGCGCGAACACGGGATGGCCGCCTCGCTCGTGGGCATGGCCAAGCACGGCGGGATCCTGCCCGTCGGCGGGACGTTCTTCGTGTTCGTCGACTACATGCGGCCGTCGGTCCGGTTGGCTGCACTGTCGCGCGCCAAGGTGTGCTTCGTGTTCACCCACGACTCGGTCGGCGTGGGCGAAGACGGGCCGACGCATCAGCCCGTCGAGCAACTTGCGTCGATCCGCGCCATCCCGGACCTGCATGTCATCCGCCCGGCCGACGCGAACGAGACGGTCGCTGCCTGGCGCGATGCCGTGGCGCACGACGGGACGACGGCGCTGGTCCTGAGCCGTCAGAACATCGAGGTCGTGACCGACGGCTCGGCGGTCGAGTTCGGCGCCGGCATCGTTCGCGGCGACGGGGAGCCCGACATCGTGCTGGTCGGTACGGGCAGCGAGGTGGCACTGTGCGTGCACGCCGCGGAGCGGCTCGGCGAGGACGGCGTGCGCGCCCGAGTCGTGAGCATGCCGTCATGGGACCGGTTCGACGAGCAGAACGTCGGTTTCCAACGCGGGATCTTCCCCCCGAATGTGCCGGTCGTGGCGGTGGAGGCCGCGTCACCGATGGGCTGGCACAAGTACGCCGACGACGTCGTCGGCATCGACCGCTTCGGTGCGAGCGCACCGGGTGATGTGGTGATGGAGAAACTGGGTATGAACGTCGAACATGTCGTGACACACGCCCGCGACCTCCTGAACGGCACCACGACCGAACACGAACGGAGCACATCATGAGCAACCGACTCCACGAACTGTCCGACGAGCAGGGCCAGAGCCCCTGGCTCGACAACCTCAAGCGGAGCTACCTGACGTCGGGCGAACTCGCCCGGATCAGGGACCGCGGGGTGAAGGGATTGACGTCGAACCCGTCGATCTTCCAGAAGGCGATCCAGGGATCGCCCGATTACGACGAGCAGTTCCAGGAACTCGCGGCCGACGAGAACCCGGTGATCGACGATTACTGGGCGATGGTGCTCGCCGACATCCACGGCGCCTGCGACATCTTCTCGCGCGTGTATGACGCGACGGATGGCGTCGACGGTTACGTGTCGGTCGAGGTCGACCCGGGTCTCGCCCATGAGGGTCCGAAGACCGAGACCGCGGCGCGCGACCTGCACGAGCGCCTCTGTCGCCGTAACCTGATGGTGAAGATCCCGGCGACCGAGGAAGGTCTCGATCCGATCCGGCAGATGATCAGTGAGGGCCGCAACATCAACGTGACGTTGATCTTCTCCCTCGAGCGGTACCAGGCTGTGATGGAGGCCTATCTCTCCGGACTCGAGACGTTCGCCGACGAGGAGCGCGCCGACCTGTCACGGGTCGCGAGCGTGGCCAGTTTCTTCATCAGCCGAGTCGATGTGGAGGTCGATCGTCGGCTGGAGGCGATCGGCACCGACGAGGCGCTGGCGCTGCGTGGCAAGGCCGCGCTCGCGCAGGGGCAGCTCGCCTATCGCCAATTCACCGAGACGT
Organism: Ilumatobacteraceae bacterium; assembly: GCA_039921745.1. Classification (GTDB taxonomy): domain Bacteria; phylum Actinomycetota; class Acidimicrobiia; order Acidimicrobiales; family Ilumatobacteraceae; genus Ilumatobacter. Next base: position 8,341 of record JBDSBE010000124.1, read on the forward strand.
TCAGCGGGACCCGCTGGGACGCACTCGCGGCACGCGGGGCCCGGGTTCAGCGGCCGCTGTGGGCGAGCACCAGCACCAAGAACGACGACTACCCCGACACACTGTATGTCGACAACCTGATCGGCCCGGACACCGTGAACACGCTGCCGGAGGCAACGCTCGAAGCGTTCGCCGACCACGGCACGGTCGCCCGCACCGTCGACGCGAGCCACGACGAAGCCGATCGGGTCTGGCAGGGTCTCGCCGACGTCGGCGTCGACATGGACGAGGTCGCCGCACAGCTCGAACGAGAGGGTGTCGACAGCTTCATGAAGAGTTTCGACGAACTGATCGACGCACTGCAGGCAAAGGCCGCCGAACTCAACGCCAGCTGACGGGGTATCGGAACACCATGTGCCCGTGCGGCCTCGACCAACGCCGGTCAGTTCACGGGCTGTCGTTGCAGTCGGGTGGTCGGTCGCGCGGTCAACGGTGTCCGTCCTTCGACGGAGGGGGCAGTGGCGGTGGCAGCGATCGACCTCCGAGGGTCGGCAGTCCGGAGACGGGGGGCGCCAACGTGGTACCGAGCCGTCGCCATCGCCGCCAGAACTCCCGTCCCGTGAATCGGCGGGGGTCGGCGCCTGCGGCGAGGGCTTCGGCGCGTTCCGCGCGAAGCAGGAGTTCGTCGCGCACCTCGTCCACGTCGGTCCAGGTTCGCTCGGGCCCCGTCTCGGTACCGATCGACGTCGTCGCCTTGGTGCGTTTCGGGAGGGCGAGGAACGTGCTGACCGGCAGATACCAGTGGACCGCGATCTTCTGCTGGTTTCCGAGACTCGCCGACTGAGCGAGCCGACGGAAGGCGTTCGCGAGTGCGGTCGGGTGTTTCGTGACCGCGACGGCGGCAACGTCGGCGCACAGGTCGCGACTGGCCTCCACGATGCGCGGTACGGCCACCATCGATGCGGCGACGAGCACCCCGATCGGGTACGCCACGAGAATGCTCGCGAAGCCGATCGCCTGGGCGAGCTTCCACGCCAGTTCGGCTCGTGTCGCCAGTCGACACCACGGCTCGCGCATGCCGGCGAACTGGGCTGCGACCAGCGCCTCCAACTCGTCACGCCGCAGCTGTTCGATGGCGCTGGTGGTGGCCATGACGACGACACCGTCGGTCGTCGGGAACCCGCCGACGTTGGGGATCGGTGTCTCGTGGATCAGCACGTGACCGGGCTGCTCACCGATCGCGATCGCCAACCCGTCGGCGATGTTCCGGAGCCGGCCGCCGGCGACGTCGGCTCGGAAGTCTCGCAGCACTCGATCGCCGACCTTCTCGAGCGGCAGCGCCAGGATGGCCACGGCTGCGAGCACCATCGCGGGCGGCACGACTTCGAAGCCGTCGAGCGGGATGAAGATGCCGAGCCAGTAGGGGAAGGCCAGGATCAGTGACAGGACCAGCGTGAGCGCGACCCACGCGATCCCCACCGCCCAGAGCGCGTGCATCTTGGCTGCTCGTGCAAGTGCTTCGTGTCCCACGACTGCCTATCGGCACCTTCCGGCAGCGAACTCAACGACCCCGCGACCTTCGCCGCCGCGAATTGTCCTGGGAGGGCCGCCACCAACCATCCGGTCATGATCGCACGAGGAGACATCCGGCACGCAACAGCGGGGATCTGGTGCCGTTCTGAGTCCGCGAAATCTTTCGCTGCATGTTGACGATCGAACATGTGTTCGATAGACTATCAACATGTTCAGCGACTTCCTCGAAGCTGCGGTCGGGATGTCCGACGCCGAGCTGAACGAGGCCGTCGGTGTGTCAGAACTTGCCATGCGGGAGCATGAGGCTCGCCACGCAGCGTTGCTCGCCGTGGCCGACGCCCGCCAGATCTACCGGGCCGACGGGCATCACTCGTTGAAGGGCTACCTCCGAGCGACGTGCAATCACTCGATCGGAGAGGCGGCCCGCCGGCGCAAGGTGGCTGCCGTCGTCGAGGCGGTTGCGGAGATCGGCGAAGCGCTGGCTGCCGGCCGGATCGGAATTTCGCAGGTCCTCGAGTTCGCCCGCATCGAGGGCAACCCTCGGATCCGGCAGTACCTACCGGCCGTTGCGCCGATCCTGCTCGAGCGTGCGGAACACGAGTCGCATGACGATTTCCGTCGCGACATCGACCAGTTCATGATGCAGGCCGACCTCGACGGTGCGTTCGCCCATATCGCGTCGAACATCGAGCACCGCAACGCCCGAGTCAGCGAGGTCGGCGACACGATCGACATCGCGGCGTCCGGCGGCGACCCGCTCACGGCGATGAAGCTGGCGAACATCTTCCAGCACTTCGTGCAACGAGAGTTCGAACGCGACGTCGAGGCCCGGCGAGCCGAGTTCGGCGACGCCGCCGATCAGTATCCACTCCCCCGTTCCGCCGGGCAGCGTCGCTTTGATGCGCTGCTGGCGATCTTCGAGCGGGCGTACGCCGCTCCCGACGGCGGCATGATGCCCGAACCGGTCGTCAACATCGTGATCGACGACGGCACACTCGACGCAGCGTTCACCCGGGTCGGCATCACCATGCCCGACGGTGACGTGCTCGATCTCGACGACCTCGACCCTGCCTCCGGCGAGGCGATCATCGCCGATGCCGCTGCCGACCCGGCGGCCTGGCTCGACCGGCGATGCGAGACGACGTCCGGCGCTGCGGTGCACCCGCTCCTGGTGCTCCAGGCAGCGATGACCGGCCACATCCGCCGGGTGGTCGTCGACAGCCGGGGGACGGTCATCGATCTCGGTCGCAAGCAGCGACTGTTCACCGGCTCCGCTCGCGACGCCGCCAAGGTCCTGATGCGCCGCTGCAGCCACCCCGGCTGCTCGGTGCCGATGCGCTACGCCGACATCGACCACATCGACGAATGGGTCGACGGCGGTCGAACCGATCAGCACAACAGCGACATCGAGTGCCGGTCGCACAACCGGTTCAAGCACCGAGAACGGTGGCGAACCCTGCGCGATCCGGTCGGCCGCCGGTACAGCGTCAGACCCGACGGCACCACCGTGCTCCCGGTCGGCGAGCGCCCGCCCGACCTGAGCATCGACGACCTCGAACGCGCCGCTCGCGCAAGACTGCTGCAACTCACCGGAACGGTCTGAGCTACCGTCCGCGAGACGACAGCCATAGTCTCGTTTCCATGAGTGACATCACGTTCGATCGGGCGCCACGATTCAATGAGCTGACCGAATGGTTGCAGCAGCTCGCCGGCGACTATCCAGATCTGGTCGACCTCGACGTGCTCGGCGCCTCCCACGAGGGCCGCGAGCTCTGGATTGCGACCGTGACGAATCGGGCGAGCGGGCCGCACGACGAGAAGCCGGCCGTGTGGCTCGACGGCAACATCCATGCCAGCGAGACGACTGCATCGGTCGCGCTGATCCACCTGCTCCATGCACTGTGCACCGGGTACGGGAGCGACGACCGGATCACCCGTGCACTCGACACCCGCACGTTCTACATCGTGCCGCGCGTCAACCCGGACGGCGCCGAGCTGGCGCTGGGCGAGGTGCCATCCATCGTGCGCGCCACGACCCGGGAGTGGCCGCGCGCCGACCAGGCCGATGGCCTGATCCTCGGCGACATCGACCACGACGGGAGAATTCTGCAGATGCGGGTGCCCGACGACAACGGCACATGGAAGGCGTCGGCCGCAGTCCCCCGGCTGATGGTCGCCCGCGACCCCGACGAGGTCGGCTCCGGCCCGTACTACCGGCTCTACCGTGAAGGGCGCATCCAGAACTACGACGGCGTCAACGTGCCGATCGCGCCGCCGGTGGCCGGCATCGACTCGAACCGCAACTTCCCGTACCACTGGGAGCGGTATCCGGGCAAGGCTCCCACCGGCGCCGGAGACCATCCGATGAGCGAGCCGGAAGTGCGCGCCGTCGTCGAAGGCGTCACCGCTCGCCCCAACATCACCGCCTACTTCGCCTATCACACGTTCTCGGGCGTTCATCTCCGCCCGTACGGCGACCAGGCGCAGGACGCGCTGCCGACGCTCGACAAGTGGATCTACGAAGACCTCGGTGAGCGGTACACCGAGATCACCGGGTACCCGTCGATCTCGATCCTCGAAGATTTCCGGTACGACCCGAAAGCCGTGATCGGCGGGAGCGGCAGCGACTGGGCGTACGACCAGATCGGGGTCATCTCGTGGACCACAGAATTCTGGAATGCGATGAAGGCCGCCGGGATCGACGACCCGCATCCGATCGAATGGTTCCGCAAGCACTCGGTGGATGACGAACTGAAGCTGCTCGCCTGGGCCGACGAGCACGTACACGACGGGTTCGTCGACTGGTACGAGTACGACCACGCACAGCTCGGAACGGTCGAGCTCGGCGGGTGGAACAGCGCCAACCTGTTCCGGAACCCGCCGCCGCACCTCCTCGAAGCCGAGGTTGCGCCGCACACGCAGCTGGCGATCTTCCAGGCCCTGATCGCCCCCGAGCTCCGGCATCGCGACACGATCGTCGAGCCGGCCGGCGCCGGCGCGTGGCGGATTCGGGTGGTCGTCGAGAACACGGGGTGGCTTCCGACCAACGTGACCCAGCAGGCGGTCGATCAGCGCGCCGTCCTGCCGATCCGGGCCGAGATCGAACTACCGACCGGCGCCTCGCTCGTGACCGGTTCCGAACGGTACGACATCGGTCAGCTCGCCGGCCGCGCACTGAAGAACAGCGGCATCGGCATGTTCGCGTTCGGGTCGGACGACACCAGCGATCGCGGTGTCGCCGAATGGGTCGTCAGGGCGCCCGTCGGCACGATCTGCACGATCACGATCCATCAGGCGCGAGCTGGCATCGTGCGCACCACCGTCACCCTCACCGACTGACGTGATCGTCAGGCGTCGACCTCGAAGCTGACCTGGTGATAGCCCTGCGCGCCATCTGGGGCGACACTCTTGGGCTGTTCAACCTGGACCTCGCCGGCACCGTCGACGGCGCGTGCACGCACCGTGTGTCGACCCGACGTGGCGGTGGACCACCGGTACCGCCACTGACGCCAGGTGTCGTCGCTGGGCACACCCGCCAACTCACACTCGAGCCAGTCGCCGTCGTCGATGGACACCTCGACCCGCGAAATGCCTCGATGCACCGCCCAGGCCTGCCCGGCGATGTCGATCACGCCGGCGGTGCTGTCGCTGTACGAACGGCTTCCGACGGGTCGATCGATGCGCGCCATCGTCTTGACCGGGCCTTCCTTCGACCATCCACGCGGCACCCAGTACCCGTCGAAATCCTCCCAGCGGGTGAGTTCGATCTCGGTCACCCACTTCGTCGCCGAGACGTAGCCGTACAGGCCGGGAACCACGAGCCGGACCGGGTAGCCGTGCTCGGCGGGAAGCGGCTCACCGTTCATCGCGATCGCGACGATCGCATCACGACCGTCCATGATCACCGACGTCGGTGACCCGCAGGTCCAACCGTCGATCGACCGGCTCACGACCTGGGTCGCACCGGGCTGGACGCCCGCTTCTTCGAGCAGATCCTTCATCCGCACGCCCTGGAACACTGCGTTGCCGACGAGGTCGCCGCCGACCTCGTTGGACACGCACGAGAGGGTGATCGAGCGCTCGATCTGTTCACGCTGCAGCAGATCGGAGAACGTGAGTTCCATCTCCGTGTCGACCATGCCGTGGATCCGCATCGACCACGAGTCCACCGGCACCTGGGGAACCACGAGGGCGGTATCGATGCGGTAGAAGTCGCGGTTCGCGACCACGAACGACTCGACGCCGTCGAGGCCAAAGTCCTCAGCGGTCGACGAGCCTGCGACGGCATCGGCCACCGTCGACGGTGGCGGCACGGTGTCCGACGGTGGCGGCAGTTGCAGCGCGGCCCGCTCGTCACCCACCTCGAATCGCCCCCGGAGCGCGCGGCCGAGCCCGCCGGCGAACACCGACAGCAGTGCGACCGTGGTCGCACCCTGCAGGAAGCTGCGCCGCCTGACGCTCGGGGAGATGGACGACGATGACGGTGACGGGGATGGCGGAGCCACCGGGTCGAACTCGCGCGGCGCCAGCCACCAGATCACCGCCAGCGAGGCAAGGGTGCCGACGATCGGCGGCAGCATCTTGCCGAAGTCGGGTGCTGGTCGCATCCAGACCGCGAACACGCCGATCACTCCGACCACCGCGGTGACCGCATACGCCGAATGCCGACTCCCCGTGACGGCGAGATTGCCGACGATCGAGCCGATGACCGCCAACGACAGCAGCGTCCCGACGATCAGGACCGCCTTGTCGGCCGTTCCGAACCAGGCGATCGCCAGGTCCTTGACGGCCGGTGGGACGACGTCGATGACTTCCTGGCCGACCGGGACCACCGGCGACACCGCACCCCGGACCAGGCCGACGATCAGCTCCGCAATGGCCAGGCCCGCGAACGTCGACAGGAGGCCGATCGCGATCCCGTGCCGCCGGGAGCCGTACAGTTCGTGCATGGAGTCAAGTCTGCCGATCGACCACGACGAACAGGTGTCGAACCTGCTCCGTGAGCTCGGAGTTTCGAAGGACTTTCGTCTCTCGGAGCAATTCGTTTCGGAGGTGGTCGGGCTGATCACCGACGAGCCCGCATCGCTCGATCTCAAGATCGCCAGCGCGGCCGTGGCCGAGATGCGCGATGCGTTCGCGGTGTTCGCGCCCTACAAAGGGATTCCGAAGGTCTCGATTTTCGGCTCCGCCCGAACGTCGCGGGACGATCCGCTATATCAGCAGACCGTTCGGGTCGCGCAGCAGTTGGCCGCCGCCGGCTGGATGGTCGTCACCGGCGCCGGCCCGGGCATCATGGAGGCGGGCATGGAGGGTGCCGGTGTCGAGAACAGCATCGGGGTCTCGATCCGCCTGCCGTTCGAGTCGGGAGCCAACTCGATCATTGCCGGCGACGACAAGCATGTCGCGATGAAGTACTTCTTCACCCGCAAACTGATGCTGGTCAAGGAGAGCGCTGCGTTCGTATGCCTGCCCGGCGGGTTCGGGACGCTCGACGAGACGTTCGAGCTCCTCACCCTGACCCAGACGGGCAAGGGCATCCCCGTCCCGATCGTGTTCCTCGACACGCCGGGCGATCCGTACTGGGAGTCCGTCCACCGCTTCGTCGAAGACCAGCTCGTCACCCGGGGGCTGGTGTCGGCCGCCGACACCTCGCTGTACAAGGTGACCGATTCATGTGACGAGGCGACACGTGAGATCACCGACTTCTACTCCAACTACCACAGCATCCGCAGCATCGGGGACGACCTCATCATCAGACTGCGCCACGCGCCGACCGACGACCAACTGGCCACGCTCAACGCCGACTTCTCACACCTCGTCAAGTCCGGCGAGATCCGCCGGACGAAGCCGTACGGCGTCGAGAAGCGCCAGGACGACCATCTCGAACTCGAACGGATCGTGATGGAGTTCGATCAGCACGGTTTCGTCGAGTTACGCGGTCTGATCGACGCACTCAACGACCTCTGACCGGGTGCTCGAGACCGAGTACGCCGAGCAGCGGCCGCGGCATCCGGTCGAGCGCGACGGTCTCGGTGAGCACCCGGGCGTACCGGTGCATCCGGCGCGCCTTCGCACGGAAGAACCGGTGCAGCTGTTCCTCCACGGGTCGTGAGCGCCACACCGTCTGCTGCTGGAGTGAGCGGAACGAGCCGAGTTCGCCGTGGTCGTCGATCAGGCTCATCACGAGCGCCGGGCCTGCCGCTCGGATCAGCTCGGCCTCGAGATCGGCGTCACAGACGAAGAACCCGATCGCCTCCAGGTCGGCATCGGACCGAAGCGAACCGAACCCGGCCCGGGCCAGCGCCGAACGGAACACTGCCGCCTCGCCGCGGTCACACAGCCCGCCAACCACGGTTGCGGGCGCATCCCGATCTGCGATCGCCTGCAGGAACGTGCCGATCGCGTGCGCGCCACCCATCGGAGCCACCACGACCCGGTCGCCCGCCAGATCCCGCCCGCAGCGCGTCGCGAGGGTCTCGACTGCGATCTGGTCGGTGACCCCTTCGACGAGCACGATCGCGCTCGCGCTCGCCACGTGTTCGAGCGCGAGCCGCCGGGGTTCGGTGGCGGCCGCCGGGCCGCTCACGTAACCCCCGACCGAATCCACCTACGGCTCGTCGTGCCCGTCGAGTGCCTGCAGCAGTCGGGCGGCCTTCTCGACGGACCGGCGAACCTTCGCCAACTCCTTGTCGCTGCGGGGGCGAGAGGTCGCGCCATCCGCGACCGCCTCGCGGAGTTGATCGAATGCGAGCTCGTCGAGATCGGCGAGGATCGACTCCAGACGGTCGGCCAGGCTCCCGTAGGTACTCATGAGCGAACACTCATCAGTGCGTACTCACGGCAGCGCGTCGGCGAGCACGTCGATCGGGTGGCGGATGGTGACTCCCCGGTCGGCGAGCACCTGTCGGAGATGCATGCTGCAACCGGGGTTCGCGCTCACCATCACGCTCGGCGCACCCGCAGCGCCGCCGCCTCGACGGCCGAGCACCCGGTCGACCGACTCGAGCTTGCGTGCCCGGATCGCAGCTGCGAGTTCGGGTTCGAGCGCCGAGTATGCGCCACCGGCGCCGCAGCACAGGCCGTCGTCGTCGAGCTCGACGACGGTGCCGATTTTTCCGATCACGTCACGGACCGGCAGATGGGCGCGCTGGACGTGTCGGAGGTGGCACGGATCCTGGATGAGATATCGCTCGTCGGTCCGCACGAGTGACAGATCGTCGAGCCGTGGCGCGATCCACTCATGGATGTCGAACACGCGCGCGGCGAACCGGTGCGCCCCGTCGGTCCCGACCAGCCGGCCGTACTCCTTGAGCGCCGCGCCGCACCCTGCAGAGTTCACGAGAATCGGGGCGTCGCCCGGCATCGACCCCATCACGTCGACGGCCAGGCGCTTCGCATCGTCGTGCAGCCCGGCGTGGACGTGGAGCGCTCCGCAGCACCCGCCACCGGCACGCGGCACGTCGTAGGAGACATGCAGGGCGTCGAGCACGCGCGCGGTCGACCGATGCGTGTCGCGGAGCCATGCGTCCATCACGCACCCGGTGAACAGCCAGACGTCGGAGCCCGTCGACTCGACCGTGCTCCCCCGACGCACGGGGACCCGCCCCGGGTCGAGCCGCGCCGGCACGAGCCGCAGACGCTGCGCGACGCCCAGCGCCGTCGACGCGGCGAGCAGCAGCCGGTGCCGCGGGAGGAGGGAGAAACCGATCCGCTGCCACCACGGGGTGATTCGGCCGGCGTCCGCCAGCGCCGTTCGTGTGCCCTCGATCAGGTGCCCGAACGGCACCCCGCTCGGGCACGCCGGCTCGCAGCCCCGGCACTGCACGCAGGTCGTCATGAAACCGACGAAGTCGTCGTCCACCGGAGCGCCACGGTCCTGGACCGCGCGCATTGCGTCGATCCGGCCTCGCGGCGACAGCGCCTCCTCCCCCGTTGCCCGGAACGTCGGGCAATGCGGCAGACACAACCCGCACGACACGCACGAGTTGAGTTCTTCGATATCGAGATCAAGATTGAAATGGAGCGTCATCGCAGCACTCATCGTAGGGTGCGACGCCATGCCGGAAGGACACACGATCCACCGAATCGCCCGAGACCACGGCCGGCTGATCAGCGGACGTTCGCTCCGGGTCAGCAGCCCCCAGGGTCGATTCGCCGACGATGCAGCCCGGGTCGACGGTGCCACGCTCGAACGGATCGAGGCCTACGGCAAGCACCTGTTCTACTGGTGGTCGACCGGCGAGATCGGTCATGTCCACCTCGGCCTGTTCGGCAAGTACCGGGTGACCTCCGGCCCGCCCCCGGAGCCGACCGGCGCGCTTCGGATGCGGCTCACCACCGCCGACGACGGCCCCGAGGTGACGATCGACCTACGGGGCCCGACGGCGTGCACGATCGGTGCGCCCGATGAGCGCACGTCGATCATCGCCCGATTGGGTCCGGACCCGCTTCGCCGCGACGCCGACCCGGAACGGACGGTCTCACGCATCACCCGCAGCTCCAAAGCCGTCGGCGCGCTGCTCCTCGACCAGGCCGTGATCGCAGGTCTCGGCAACATCTTTCGCGCCGAGCTGCTGTTCGTGCACGGCATCAATCCGCTGCGGCCGGGTTCGACCTGCACCACGGCGGAGGCCGAAGCACTCTGGAACTCGTCGGTGACGATGCTGCGCGCCGGCGTGAAAGCGAATCGGATCGTCACGGTCGACCGCGCCGAGATCGGGTGGCCGCGTGGCCGACGGATTCCGCGGAGCGAGGCGACGTACGTGTACAAGCGCGACGTCTGCGTCAGGTGCGGCAGCGAGATCCGGACACTCGAGGTGGCCAACCGCACCTGCTACTACTGCCCGACCGACCAGCCCAACTGAACCGTCGTTGCGCCACTCGGATCATTGGGCCCGCCACGACGGGGCGGCACTGTCCCCTGCCCAGTACCGGAGCCGGCGTTCGGCCTCGACCTTCGCGAGCGGATCCACGAGGCCAGCCTTGACCCGCATCAGCGTTGCGGCGACATTGCGGAGCCGGGCGAGCGTCCTGGTCAGGTCGTCGTCGACGAACGATGCCCCGTATCCGGCGGCGAATGCGTCGTACACGCCCGGTGCCCCGCCCCACCGGTCGGCGTAAGTGGTCAACATCGCGTGATCCCATGCGGGGTTCGCGACGCACATCAGGTCCCAATCGATGAGGAGCGGGCCGCGGCTCGACATCATCACGTTGCCGGGATGGACGTCTCCGTGGCACACCACCGCAGCGACCGGAACGGCCGCCTGCCACCCTTGGCCATCTGAGATCGCACGGGCCAATCCGGCCGATGACGCCGTATCGATCTGCCGGTCGACCGACGTGAACATCGCATCGAAATCCCACCACGGAAAGACGACCGGCGACGGTGTCGGATACGAGGTGGGCAAATCCGCCCGCTCGAGGCGGTGCGTGATCGCGATCGCGGCACCCACCGCCTCCCAGTCGACGGCCTGATCCACAGGCTCGACACGTTCCCATGCTGTGACTGCAAAGCCGTCGAGATCGATCGCGAGACCCGACACTGGCGGAACCGTCGGGACACCGTTGCCGATCAGGACGGTCACGAGTTCGTGGGAAGCAATGGCCGGAGCACTGGCGCGCCCGACGCGCAGCACCACGTCGCCACACGTGTAGATCGCATTCATTCCGTGCCGGAGCAGCTCGGGCGGCTCGAGTCCCCACCGTGCTGCCGCCGAACACGCGGTTCGGTACGCGGCGTCGTGGTCGAGCACGCCACGATCGACGAACGGACGGGCGTCGGGCCGCCGCGCGCTCGTCACACCGGTGCAAGCACGTCGACGCCCGGGTTCAATCGGCCGTGTGGGTCGAACTCCTGCTTGATCCGCCGGTGGAGCTCCACGACGCCCGGATCGATCGTCGGGCGAGGGCTCGGCCGCTCGTGGTGGACGATCCCGACGCCGATCTCGGCGACGAACGTGCCCGTCAGGTCAGCCAGCTCCGACGGTCGCATCGACCACCGGCCACCGTCGGGCAGCTCCGCCGGGGGTTCGTCCGGAACGAGTCGGTTCACCGTTGCCTGCGCATCGACGTCGGATCGTGCGCCCTCCAGCAGGACCCACGTCGTCGTGCCATCCCAGAGCACCGACGTCGGTCGGTACAGACGGGGAAACAACTCGAACGGATCGTCGGTGGTGGTGAACCACTGCTCGAACCGGGACCGCGGACGCGTCCGCAGGATCACGTCGCCGATGAAGCCCAACGTGCCGAACGAACCGACCAGCAGGCGGCACAAATCGAACCCGCTCACGTTCTTCACCGTCGGCCCGCCGGCTTTGACCACCTTGCCGCGAGCGTTGACGTACTGCACCTGCAGCACCGTGTCGCGAACCGGTCCGTAACCGAGCCGACGGATCCCGCTGCGACCAACGGCCAGTGCCCCACCGACGGTGCCGGTCGGCGGGATCGCCACGCTCTGCCCGTACCCGGCGAGCGCATCGTCGAGTTCCTCGACCGGTGTTCCGGCCCCGCATCGGACCGTCATCTCGTCGGGCTGGACCCATTCGATGCCGACCGGTGCCATCACCGTGTGGATCCCGTCGACCGGGCCCCCACGCGTCGCCAACCCCGCGATCGTGACCGGTTGTTCGGCGCCGACGTCGGCGACGAACTCGGTCAGATCCATGCACCCTCGGGGACCGCGTGGATGTCGCCGCACGCAGCCGGGCTCGGCAGCACCTTGCCGGGGTTCGCACGACACTCCGGATCGAACGCGTGACGAAGTGCCCCCTGTGCCTCCAGGTCGGTCTCGGAGAACATCATCGACATGTAGTCCCGCTTTTCGAGCCCGATCCCGTGCTCGCCGCTCAGTACGCCACCGGCGTCGACCGACGCCTGCACGATCTCCCGCCCCGCGGCGTGCACCCGCTCCGTCGTCCCCGGGATCCGGGCATCGAAGACCAGCAGCGGATGCAGATTGCCGTCGCCGGCGTGGAACACGTTGAGGACCTGCAGGTCGTGCCGCGCGGCGATCTCGTATACCTGGTTGAGGACCTCGGGGAGTTTCGCACGGGGCACCACGGTGTCATGGAGGTAGTAGTTGGGCTGGATTCGGGCGATCGCACCGAATGCCGACTTGCGGCCCTTCCACAGCAGTGCCCGCTCGGCCTCGTCCTGCGCGACGCGCACCCCACCGACGTGATGCTCGGCGGCGACGGCCAAGATCCGTTCGACGTCGGCGGCCAACCCATCGGGGAGACCGACGACCTCGACGAGCAGCGCCGCCGCCGCATCGACCGGCAAGCCGGCGTGGATGTACGCCTCGACCGCCTGGAGGCAGAGTTGATCCATCATCTCCACTGCGGCAGGGACGATCCCGGCCGCAATGATGCCGCTGACGGTTGCGGCCCCGTCCTCCACGCTCGCGAAATCCATCAGCATCGTCGTCACCTCGGGCGCGTTCTGGGTGAGCCGGACGCACACGCTGGTCGTGATCCCGAGCATGCCCTCGCTGCCGACGAACACGCCGCGCAGATCGAGACCGTCGGGTTCCGGGTCCTCGCCGCCCAGCACCGTGACCGTACCGTCCGCCAGGACGACCTCGACGGCCAGCACGTGGCTCGCGGTCACGCCGTCGGCCAAGCAGTGCGGCCCACCGGAGTTGTTGGCCACGTTGCCGCCGATTGAGCAGGTCTGCTGGCTGCTCGGATCGGGCGCGAAGTGCAACCCGAGGTGATCGACCCGAGTCGACAGATCCAGGTTGAGCAGACCGGGTTGCACCCACGCCAACCGATTCACCTCGTCGACCGACTGGATCGCATTCATTTTCGTGGTTGCGATCACCATCGCTCCGTCGAGCGGCACCGCGCCGCCCGAGAGCCCGGTCCCCGAGCCGCGAGGGACGAACGGCACACCGTGGCGGTTGGCAGCCAACACGCACGCCCGAACCTCGGCGGTGGTCTCCGGCAGGCACACGACCGAGGTCGAACCCGCCATGTTCGACGAGTCCTTCCGATACAGCGACAGCTCGCTCGGCCCCGACTTGACCCGACCGGCACCGAGCACGCTGCGAAGATCGTCGATGAGCGTCGCCATCGCGCCCTATCGCTTGTGCTTCAGCACGATGACCCGGCCGCTGTCGACGGGCCGACCATCGACGAGCAGTTGATCACCAGGCTCGAGCTGGTCGTCGATCGACTGCAACCGTGCATCACGGCGCGCCTTGAGTTCGTCCTCACGATCCCGCATCGCCGAACGCCCCTCACTGGCGGCGTCTGCGAGCCGCCGTGCGCTGTGTCGGACCGTTCTGGCTGCGCCGCGCGCGACGTTCGCCGGCGCGAGCTGCGCTGCGGTCTGTTTCACCTTGCGCGAGGCGTAGTTCGTGCCGGCCGCTCCGGCGGCGATGCCGGTGACGAACCAGGTGACCCGCTTCATGCCCGCCTCCGCGCCCGCTCGACCGGCGCTCGGACGATCTGGACGGTGGCGTCGCGTCCCCGGATCCTTCGCACGGCTCGACTCGTGCCGGTCGCGAACCCGGCCAGCTTGATGACCGGCGTGGAGAACGCCGTTCGCGCGACGCGGGTGGACCCGTCGACGGCGTCGCTGATCGCCTCGGCGGAACCGAGGACGCGATCGAATCGTTCCAGGTCGGAGCGGGCGGTATCCATCGCTGATCTGGCTTCGGCCGTGCTCGCCTGCAATTCGGCGAGCAGCGGTTGTGTTTCGGCCCGCAGCGTTGTCACCTCCCGGCGGAGCGCCTTGAGTGTGTCGAGCACCCGCATCAGCACCACGATCAGCGCTGCGAACCCGAAGACGCAGAGGACGGCGGCGACGATCAGGGCGAGGTCGGCAGCGGTCACTGTGCCGTCCGTTCACTGGGCTGCTGTCGGCTGCTCATGCGTTCGAGTATCTCCTGTTCGTGGCCGATCTGCGACGGCTCGTACCAGCGGCGATCGGCGAGTTCGTCCGGCAGGTACTGCTGGTTCACCCATCCACCGTCATGGTCATGAGGGTACTCGTACCCGGCCCCGTGGCCCAGCGCGGACGCACCTTGATAGTGGGCGTCTCGAAGGTGGGCGGGCACCTCACCCAGTGCCCCGTCACGGATCTCGCCGCGCGCATTCCAGATCGCGAGCGCAGACCGATTGCTCTTCGGAGCCGTCGCCAAGTGAACGGCGGCCTGGGACAAGTTGAGCTGCGCCTCCGGCAGGCCGACATGCTCGACGGCCTGGGCCGCTGCGACGGCGACGAGCAGCGAGGTCGGGTCGGCCATCCCGACGTCTTCGCTCGCGAAGATGACCATTCGCCGCACGATGAATCGGGCGTCCTCACCGGCTTCGAGCATCCTCGCCAGCCAGTACACGGCAGCATCGGGGTCCGAACCGCGCATCGATTTGATGAACGCACTGACGACGTCGTAGTGGTCGTCGCGGCCGTAGCGCAGCGCGCTCGTGCCGAGCGCCGCCTCGACGTGTGCGAGCATGACGGTACCGGGGTGCGCCAGCGCCACAGCGACCTCGAGCGAGGTGAGCACCTGCCGGCCGTCACCCCCGGCCCGGTCGACGAGCATGTCGACCGCGTCGTCGTCGGAGGCAGCACCCTCGGCTTCGAGCCCACGTCGCACCAGCGTCCGCATGGCGTCGCTGTCGAGAGGTTCGAGTCGGAACAGGGTCGAACGACTGCGCAGCGGCGGATTGACCTCGAAGAACGGATTCTCGGTGGTGGCGCCGATCAGCGTGAGGGTCCCGTCCTCCACGGCCGGCAGGAGTGCGTCCTGCTGAGCCTTGCTGAATCGGTGGATCTCGTCCAGGAAGAGGATCGTGCCCTGGCCGCGTTCACCCAGTCGCTGGCGGGCCCGCTCGATGACCTCGCGCACATCCTTCACTCCTGCGGTCACCGCCGACATCTGCTCGAACGCTCGCGCGGTCGAGCCGGCCACGGCGAGCGCAAGTGTCGTCTTGCCGGTTCCGGGCGGGCCCCAGAAAATCGCCGACGTCAGCCGATCCTGCTCGACGAGTCGACGCAGCGGTCGGGCAGGCCCCACCAGATGTTCCTGGCCGACGACGTCGTCGAGCGTGCGCGGCCGCAGGCGGGCGGCGAGTGGTGCGGTGGCCTTCAGGCGCTCCTCGACCGCTGCGCTGAAGAGATCAGCCACCGAGCACCTGCCGGTACGGCTGCTGACGGAATGCGACCACCCGGTCGATCAGCTGTTCGGGTTCCATCCACGTCCAGCCCCGGAACTCGCTGCCGTCGGGGGTGGGTTCGAGCGGGTCGACGATCGGCTCGAAGAAGAACCAGCGGTGGGCTTGGCCGAGCCGATCGCCACGCTGCATCTCGACGGGCCACAGGTATGCCGTCCATCCCTCGTACTCGTCCACCAACTCGACCTGCCCGGCGTCGAGGCCGGTCTCCTCGCGCAACTCACGCCACGCCGCCTGCTCGGGTGTCTCGCCGGATTCGATCCCGCCCTGCGGCAGTTGCCATTCGCCAGACAGATCGCTGCGCTCGAAGGCGAGCAGCCTGCCGTCGGCACGACGGACTGCGGCGACGACGCCGACTCGCAGATGAGGCTTCGCCATAGCGTGCGAGCGTAGTCAGCGACCGAGCGAACGCAGTCGGTCGCGCACGTCGGCGAACCGCGGTT
>JBDSBE010000125.1:0-14702 GCA_039921745.1 Ilumatobacteraceae bacterium
CGGAGGGGCGAGCCAGGGGCTCGCCCCTCCGTGCAATTGACGCGTTCAGCGATTGTTGGCAGAAGCCTTCTTCGCCGCTGCCTTCTTGGCTGGAGCCTTCTTCGCTGCCGCCTTCTTCTTGGCGGGAGCCTTCTTGGCCGGGGCCTTCTTCGCTGCCGCCTTCTTCCTGGCCGGGGCCTTCTTCGCTGCCGCCTTCTTCTTGGCCGGGGCCTTCTTGGCGGGGGCCTTCTTGGCCGGGGCCTTCTTCGCTGCCGCCTTCTTCCTGGCCGGAGCCTTCTTCGCTGCTGCCTTCTTCTTGGCGGGGGCCTTCTTGGCCGGAGCCTTCTTCGCTGCCGCCTTCTTCTTGGCGGGCGACTTCCTGGTCGACTGTGCTGCCATCAGACGCTCAGCGGTTCGGGTTCAGTGCGGACTTGAGGGTGGAGCTGGCAGAGAACTTCATGGCGGTGGAGGCCTTGATGTTCACCGGATCGCCGGTCTGCGGGTTGCGACCGACGCGGGCGGGGCGCTCGCTGGTGCTGAACGAGCCGAAGCCCGGCCATGCGACCTTCTCGCCCTTCTTGGTGTTCGCGACGACGGTGTCGAAGAATGCGCCCACCGTACGCTCGGCATCGGCCTTCGACACCCCAGCGGCGTCGGCGATGGTTTCGATCAGTTCTGCCTTGGTCATGACGTTCCTTTGAGTTCGCAGATTGTTGGACGAGCCACGTGTGGTGTGCCTCGGCGCCCGTCGGGCTCTTCTCATCAAACGTGCCGAACTACATCGATGCAACTACCAATGTCGTTGCACTTGCAATCAAGGCGCCCCGGAGGCCTTGTAGATCATGGGTTCGAGAGGAACCGATCGACGTCGAACCACGCGAGCGTCGACACGATCCGCTCGGCAACGGCGGCCGACTCACCCTCCGCATATCGCTGCCGCGGCCAGAAGAATCCGCGGAGGCCGTCGCCCTTGCGGCGCGGCACGACGTGCGCGTGCAGATGGGGGACGCTCTGGCTGACGATGTTGTTCATCGCGACGAACGTTCCCCCGGCCCCGATCGCCTCCGTCACTGCGGCTGCGAGGAGTTGTACGCGTTCGAAGAACGGACCGACAGAACCCGGCGACAGATCAGCGAGTTGGACCACGTGATCGGTGGGAACCACCAGCGTGTGACCCGCGAAGAGGGGTGATCGATCCAGGAACCCGATCGCGATCCGGTCGGCCCAGACGATGTCGGCCGGGGTCGATCCGGCGATGATGTCGCAGAACGCACAGGGCTGATCGATCGGCTCCATGCGGGCACGATACGCACCCGACCCGACGGCGGGCACCACAGCTCGAACACCCCCACGGGGCATCGGCCCGGGCAGACGCGACCATCCCACACCTGACTCGTGACGTCCGATACAACTGCTCCCGTCAATGCAACATCGACGCTCCTGTCCGATCGAGCCACCCGAGGTGCCAGTGACCGACCTGCAACCGACGACCCGCGAACTACAACCCGCGGACCCGACCCGCGGTGCATCCACCGCCCAGCGCACCCGGATCGTGGTCGACACATCCGTGCTGATCGCTGACCCGTACTGCTTCCCCTCGTTCGGCGACGTCGCCCTCATCATCCCCCTCACCGTGATCGAGGAACTCGATTCGCTGAAGACCCGACCCGACGACGTCGGCCGATCGGCGCGGACCGCGTTGCGGGCGATCGAGGACCTCCGGATCGAACACGGCGGCTCCCTCGCCGAGCCGGTCTCGGTCGGTGAGGGCACGCTCCAGATCGAGATCAACGGCATCCAGAGACACCTCCTCATCGAGCACGGCCTCGACGCCGGTATCCCGGACAACCGCATCATCGGAGCTGCACTCGGGCAGGCTGGGCTGGGCCCGACGGTGATGCTGTCGAACGACGCCGCACTGCGGATCAAGGCCGCCCACCTCGGCGTCGCCGCCGCCGAACACGAACCGACACGTGGCCCACGTGGAGAGCGCCCGGTCGGATGGGCCGTGATGGAGGTCGGCTACGAGATCGTCGACTGCCTCTACGCAGCCGGTGGTGTCGACGTCGGTGCCGTCGACACCGCCGATGCCATGAACGAGAACGAGTTCGTCGTGCTCAGGTCGGGTTCCCAGTCCGCGCTCACGCGCCGGATCGGTGATGAACTGATCCTGCTCCCCCACGCAGTCCCGGAACCGTGGGGTCTGCGCCCGCGCAGCAAAGAGCAGCGCTTCTCCCTCGAACTCCTCCTCGATCCCGACATCGCCGTGGTCGCCCTGGACGGCCGAGCCGGCACCGGCAAGACGATCCTCGCGATCGCCGCCGCGCTCGAACAGGTCGTCGAGCAGCAGCGCTACGAGCGGGTCGCCGTCTACCGGCCGCTCGTGCCCGTCGGCCGCGCCGACGTGGGGTTCCTGCCAGGTGGGCTCGAGGAGAAGCTCGACCCGTGGATGTCGGCGATCCATGACGCGATCGTGGCGCTCACCGACCGGAACAGCAGCCACGATGCCCGCCGACTGATCGAAGAACTCACGGCTCGCGGGCAACTGTCGCTCGAATCGGTGACCTTCCTCCGGGGCCGATCGCTGCAACGCCAGATCGTCGTCATCGACGAGGCCCAGAACCTCGAGCCGACCACGCTGCGGACGATCCTGACCCGGATCGGCGACGGGACGAAGGTGATCTTCACGGGCGACACCAGCCAGATCGACGCCCCGTACCTCGGCGAGTCGAACAACGCGCTCGCCGTGCTGACGAACGCGTTCGGCGGCCAGCAGTGCTTCGGCCACGTCACGCTGACGGCGTGCGAACGCAGCGACGTCGCCAGCCTGGCCGCCGAACTCCTCTGACGATCTGACCGCCTCCTGTCACGGCGGGCCTCGAACAACTGTGTCGCACCCTTCTGTCATCGTGACGGTATGGAAATCGGTGGGGTGGTCGAGCGGGTGAGGGAGATTTCGGCGGTGCGTGCCGATGTGACTGCTGATCCATCGTCGATCGAGGCGGCGTTGCGGGCCTCGTCGCAGATCCGGTCGTGGTTGGCGTCATCGGATGCGGTGCTGACGGCACGGCTGGCTTCGCAGGTGTCGTTCCCGGAGAAGACGATCGCCGATTGCACCCGCACATCACTCAACGACGGTGCGAAAGCCAAGGAACGGTCCGACACGTTGGGCAAGGTGCCGGCGTTCGCGGTTGCGCTCGACGATGCTGCGGTCACCGCTGCCCACGTCGACGCGATCACCCGGGCCGGCAAGTCGCTCGATGACGATACGCAGCGTTCGGCGCTGTTCGACCGGGTCGCCGATCTGGTCGATGTCGCATCGGTGGCAACGGTCGACGAGTTCCGGCGTCGTCTCGGTGTCGAGGTGCGAGCCATCCAGGCCGACGACGGCATGGCCCGACTCGAACGGCAGCGTCGCAACACCCGACTGCGCACGTGGACCGACAGCGACGGGATGTGGCGATTCGCCGGCCAGTTCGACCCGGTCACCGGCGTCACGATCGCGGCCCGACTCGACGCTGCGATGCACACCTTGTTCGCCGAGTCCGCTCCCGACACGTGCCCGTCCGACCCGATCGAGAAGCAGCACCACCTGCGAGCGTTGGCGTTCGCCCGCCTGCTCGATGATGGTGGCCGTGGTGTCGGGGTACGGCCGGGTCGACCCGAGTTCGTCGTCGTCATCGACAGCACCGTCGGTGACGGTGCGGGTGGCCACTCGGTTGATCGGGGCATCCCGGTCGAAGTCCCGAGTCGGGTGGTCGCCGACATGGCCGCCATCGGCGACGTGCACGCAGTCGTGGTTCGAAATGGCGTCGTGATCCACGCCCCCGGCACGCTCGACCTCGCACGCACGACCCGGCTCGCCAACAAAGCGCAACGACGAGCGTTGCGAGCCTTCTACTCGACGTGTGCGATCCCGGGCTGTTCGGTTCCGTATGGCCGTTGCAAACTCCATCACATCGTGTGGTGGCGACACGGCGGCCGCACCGACCTCACCAACCTCCTCCCGGTCTGTTCCCACCATCATTCCAAGGTCCACGACGCCGACTGGCAACTCGACCTCGGCCCTCACCGCGAACTCATCATCCGATTCCCCGACGGCACCATCCACAACACCGGCCCACCCGACCGAAGCGCTGCATGATGCGCGGCGATCAAGGCTGGAGCGACAGAACTCGATGCTCGCGGGAACAACGCGCAGTCGGCGATCGGTTTCTCGTCACCGCAGGAGGTCGACAGCGTCCCGGTTTGGCTCGCTGCGTGTCATCGACCTGCGCCGGCCACCTCCACGAAGGCGGGCCGGCGCCACGGGGTCGACGCTCGTCGTCGACCATCGTCCCGGTCACGAACAGCCGGAGACCGACGAACGGCGACCAATCATGTCTCGACACCCACGACTCACCGCCCACGATCGAAGGTTGCGACACCCGGCGTCTAAGTTGCTGCCCATGGAGGCATCCGGCACGGCGCCCGATCCGACCTCGGTGTCCGCCGAGTGGTCTTCGCCGCTCCCCCGCTTCGCCGTGGTCGACATCGAGACATCCGGCCTCTCGACCCGTCGGCATCGCATTCTGCAGGTGGCGGTCGTCACGGTGGACGGTGGCCTGATCGTGGACGAGTGGTCGTCGCTGATCGGGCTCCGGTGGCCGTGGCCGATTCAGCGCGTCGGCCCACGTCGGGTCCACGGCATCGGTCGCAAGGCGCTCCGCGGTGCGCCGCGCCAGCGCGCGGTGATCGGTGAGCTCGCGTCGAGGTTGGACGGCGCAGTGTTCACCGCTCACAACGTCCGCTTCGACTGGCCGTTCATCGAGCGGGCTGCCCGGCAGGCCCACATCGACGTCGCCCCCGCCGATCGGCTGTGCACGCTGCGACTGTCGCGATCACTCGATCCCGACCGCCTGCTGTCGCATCGCCTCGGCGATGTGTGCGAGCGCTACGGCATCTCCAACGACCGGCCTCACGACGCGCTGCACGATGCGAGGGCGACCGCCGCTGCGCTCCCCCGATTGCTCGCAGAGCACCAGGTCACCGGCGATCGGGATCTCGGTCCGCTCTACGAGCGGCGGTAGTGCGCCAGGACCCGAGTGGCCGCATCGCGGCCGATCGATCCCCAGCCCGATGGCTCGACCACGACCGCGTCAGGGCCGAGCCTGACCATCGTGCGGGCGAACCACGGTTCGCTCGCAATCGGCAGCGTCGCCGTCACCCACCCGTCGGCGTCTGCGTCCGAGACGCTGTCGACGGGGAACCGTTCGACGACCCATCGCGCCGACGGCCCGAGACGCACCGTGACCCTCGGGATCGACCCGTCGGTGAACCAGGATCCGGGTGTGGGCAGCTGCGAATCGGACGCCTCAGGATGTCGCCCCGTGGGCTCCACCGACTCGATCCGATCGATGCGGAACGTGCGGATCTCTCCCGACCGATCGTCGTCCCCGCTCACGTACCACTGCCCCCGATCCGCGAACACCTGTCGTGGCAGGATCAACCGCTCGCTCGTCTCGTCACGGCTCAGGCTCCAGTAGGTGATCCGCACCTCCTCGCCGGCATCGGCAGCGGCCGCCAGGCCGATCGCCGCCTCGGGGCGGTCCAGGTCGATCCTGACCCCCGCGGTGTCGTCGTCGCCGAGCGCCGTCGCCAGTTTGGCGAGTCCGCGACCCAGTGGGCCGTCAGGGTCGGCGCCGGGAAGCTCCATCGCCGCCCGCCCGGCGGCCAGCAGCTCCCACGCCTCGACCGCGTTCAGTCGCAACGGCCGGGTGAACAGGCGCGGAACCCCGACGAAGATCATCCCCTCGTCGATGAACACGTCGATCAGCTCGTCGACGAACGGCGGCAGGCCGCACATCGCGACGAGTTCGAGTTCCCTCGCGATCTCGGCCGGGGTGAGATCGAACCGCTCGGCGGCTTCGTCGACCGACACCTCGCCGCGCTCCATCAACCACGGCAGCATCACGAGTAATCGGCGGAGTCGGTCCTCGGCGTTGCGTGGTCCGCGCCGTGCGGTTTTCATGCGACCACCGCCTCGAGCCATGCGATCACGTCGGCGCGAGCCGTCTCGGGTTCGAGCACCTCGGCGTGCTCGAGGTAGCCGAGCACCCAGGATCGAAAAGCCGGTTGATTCGCGCACGGAACCGAGACGACGATCGAACCGTCCGTGCGCCGCTCCGCAATGCGCTCGCTGCCCAACTCCCGCTCGGCGTGTCCGGCACGGACGGCGTCGATCGCGACGAGCGCATCGGGAACGGTCGGGTCGGCTCCGATCAGCTTCGGGTCCTCCGGGAAGGCATCACGCGGGTCGAAATCGGCCGGCCGCTCGAACGATCCGGCGTCGGCGTGTGTCACGACGTGGCCGGCGATGCGATCGATGCGATAGGTGCGCCGCTCGCCCCGTCCGTTGTCGAATCCGATGAGGTACCAGAAGCCGGCCCGCAACAAAAGCCCCCACGGGTCCACCTCACGATCGACGTCGTTGTACCTGAACCCCACCCGGGCCCGACTCGCCACCGCATCCCGCAGCGCTGGAAGCTCGGCCACGTCCGGCACGATCGCAGACACCGTCGTTCCCTGGTCGAGCACGCCGGCTCCGAGCTTCCAGAGTGCGTCCTGGCCGGACGACGAACCGGGCCGGGTCGCCGCGATCGCGACTTGGAGCGCTCGCATCTCGTCAGCGGTGAGATCGAGGCCGTGCATCTCGTATCGGTTGCGGTCGATCCAGTATTGGGTCTGCCCGGCGTCGGATCCTGCAGCGATCCGCTGTTCGATCGGAACCCCAATCTCGCGCAGCGCCGCCTTGTCACGCTCGAACGCACCCCGCCGAGCGGTCTGCGACTCCGGATATTGACCGCGCAGCTCTCCCGCGATCTGGATCAGGCTCAATGGTTGAGTCGTCTCGAGCAGGAGCGCGAGCAGGTTCGTGAGTCGTTCGACGCGATCGGCCATCGGTCAGCGGTGGTAGTCGTAGAACCCGCGCCCTGCCTTGCGGCCGAGCAGACCGGCGTCGACCATGCGCGACAGCAGTGGCGGTGGGGCGTACAGCGGTTCCTTGAACTCGGTGTACAGGCTTTCGGCGACGGCCAGTGTCGTGTCGAGACCGATCAGATCGGTGAGGCGGAGCGGACCCATCGGGTGGCTGCACCCCTCGACCATCCCGGTGTCGATGTCCTCGGCGGAAGCGAACCCCGACTCCATCATCCTGATCGCGGACAGGAGGTAGGGGATCAGGAGGGCGTTGACGACGAAGCCGGCTCGGTCCTGGCTCCTGATGACCCGTTTGTGGAGCACATCGGTGGCGAACTCGTCGCTGCGTCGCGTCGTCTCGTCGCTCGTCATCAGACTCGTGACCAACTCGACCAGGTTGAGTACGGGGACCGGGTTGAAGAAGTGGATGCCGATCACCTGCTCGGGCCGCTCCGTCGCGGTACCGAGCTTCATGATCGGGATCGAACTGGTGTTGCTGGCGAGGATCGCACCGTCGGCGGTGACGATCTGGTCGAGCTGCTTGAAGATGTCGACCTTCATCGCTTCGTTCTCGACGACGGCCTCCACGACGAGTTCTCGATCGGCCATGTCGGCGAGGTCGGTGGTGAAACTGATCCGCGCGACGGCGTGATCGCGCTCCTGCTCCGTCAGCTTGCCAGCGCTGAGCCCACGATCGAGCGACTTCACCAATCGGCCGCGACCAGCCTCGGCGGCCGCTTCGTCGATCTCCCTGACCATCACGTCGAGCCCGGCTCGCGCCGAGACCTCGGCGATGCCCGACCCCATCAGGCCGCAGCCGACCACGCCGATTCGTTCGATTGTCGATGCCGTTGCACTCATAGACCGACGATTCTGCCGGAATTCCCCTCGGAACCCGCGTCCACAGGGGTCCGTCGCGCTGACGAATCATCCCACGAGTCGACATGAACGGTTGGTATCCGACACCAACTGTGACGCATGACGAGTCGTCCTGCGTCAGCGGCGGGCGCGATACCAGGCGATCGCGGCGTTGGTGCTGCTGTCGTGGGCGGCTGGGTCGGGCTCGTCGGTCAGTTCCGGGGTGATCCTGTTCGCGAGCTCCTTGCCGAGCTCGACGCCCCACTGGTCGAAGCTGTTGATGCCCCAGATCGTGCCCTGCACGAACACGATGTGTTCGTAGAGCGCGATCAACTGGCCGAGCACCGACGGCGTGAGGCGGTCGGCCAGGATCATCGTGCTCGGGCGGTCGCCCGGGAAGTCCCTGTACGGCTCGTCGGCGTTCGAACGGCCGAAGGCGAGCGCCTCCGTCTGGGCGAACAGGTTGGCGATCAGCAGATCGTGATGATTGCGGTCCGGATGATTCGGCGTCGCGAACCCGATGAAGTCGGCCGGCACGACGCGCGTCCCCTGATGGAGCAGCTGGTAGAACGCGTGCTGCCCGTTGGTGCCCGGTTCGCCCCACACGATCGGGCCGGTGTCGCCGTCGACGGCGGTGCCGTCGAGGCGGACCCGTTTGCCGTTCGATTCCATGTCGAGCTGCTGCAGGTAGGCCGGAAACCGGGCGAGTTCCTGGGCGTACGGAAGCACCGCCTTCGTGTCGCGCCCCAGCACGCTCGCGTTGAGCACCCCGATCATCCCGAGGATCACCGGTGCGCTCGCCGCCGGCGTTGCGGTGCAGAAATGAACGTCCATGAGGCGGAACCCGGCGAGGAATTCGCGAAACGCTTCGGGGCCGATGAGGATCATCACCGACAGCCCGATCGCCGAGTCGACCGAGTATCGGCCGCCGACCCAGTCCCAGAACCCGAACATGTTGGCGGTGTCGATCCCGAACTCGCCCACCCGCTCGGCGTTCGTCGACACCGCGACGAAGTGGCGGGCAACGGCGTCCTCGCCCAGCTCGTCGACCAGCCACGTGCGCGCCGTGCGCGCGTTCGTCAAGGTCTCGATCGTGCCGAACGTCTTCGATGCGACGATGAAGAGCGTCGATGCCGGATCGAGCCGCTGCAGCGTGGTGTGGATGTCGGCTCCGTCGACGTTGGAGACGAAGTGGGTACGCAACCGCGGGTGCCCGAACGAGGCGAGGGCCTGAGCGACCATCGCCGGCCCGAGATCGCTGCCGCCGATGCCGATGTTGACGATGTCGGTCAGCGTGTCGTCGGCGCGAATTCGATCGGCGAACGCAGCCATCGAGTCGAGCACCGCATGGACGTCTGGGACCACATCGGCGCCGTCGACGGCGATCTCGACGTCGGCCGGCGCCCGGAGCGCCGTGTGGAGCACGGCGCGGTCCTCCGTCACGTTGATGTGCTCACCGGCGAACATGGCGTCACGACGTGCAGGCACGCCGGCCTCGTCGGCCCAACCGACGAGCGCCGCCATGAGCTCATCGTCGACGGGCTGCTTGGAGTAGTCGATCAAGAGATCACCGGCGTGCAGGGTGAACCGAGCGGCACGATCGGCGTCGGCGGCGAACAGCTGCGCCAGTGTGCGATCGACGACGTGGGCGGAAACGGATTCGATGCTCACGACGGCGACGCTACTGCTGCTCGCCGTCGACGCCGCCGGGTGCAGCAGCATCGTCGAGGAACACCCACGTATCGGAACGCCTGACGGACGTGATCGGCAGCGTGGCATCACCGTCGAACCACCGTGTGACCATCGGCCGCTTCGACGCACCGGTTGCGAGCACCACCCGGGCGCGCGCACGGTTGACGACCCGTGCGCTGAGGGTCATGCGGTCCAGGCCGTGGAAGTTCCTCACCAGTTCCACCGATCGCTCCGAGGAAATCGGGGCGGCGTCTCCCGGCGGCCACGATGCGGTGTGCCCGTCGTCACCGAGGCCGAGGTGCACCACGTCGAATCGGTCGGGCAGCAGCGCACCGTACTGACGCGCCGCGCGCCTGAGATCGCGACCGGTCACCGGCATCGGGCGGACCACGCAGGGGAGCACCGCCAACTGCCCGACGTTGCGCTCGTCGTCGCCGTCGGGTGCGACCCGTTCATCCACCTGCCAGACGGTCACGGTCTCCCATGGCACGTCCTGGTCGAGCAGCGCGCCGATCAGCGGTGGCGCAGTGGACCCGCCGCTCATGGCCAGGAACGCTCGGGCTCGTCGCCGGTGGGCATCGCGCAGACGGGCCGCGATCTTCGCGGCTGCCTGCTGGTCGGCGTCGGCACCTACTCGAATCTCCATGTTCGAAGCATGTCACCCGTCACCGTCCGACAAACCCGGCATGCCCGGTCAGCATCGGCGCGGCGGCCCGTAGCGTTGCGGCGTGGATCGGGAGGACCAGGACAGAGGGCTGCGCGCGGCGGTGCTCGCGTACACCCTCTGGGGACTGCTCACGATCTACTGGAAGCAGCTTCGCGGGTTGGACGCCGTCGAGCTGATCGGATGGCGCGTCGCGACCGCCGGGGTGGTGTTGGCCGCGATCGTGACCGTGACCGGGCGCTGGCCTGCGGTGACCAGGGCCCTGCGCGATCCGGCGATCGCCGCCCGTCTGGTCGTGGCATCGGTGCTCCTGACCCTCAACTGGACGACGTACGTGTGGGCCGTCGTCAACGACCGGGTCATCGAGACCGCGCTCGGCTACTTCCTCGCACCACTCGGCACAATGGCACTGGGTGTGATCGTGCTCGGCGAGCGGATGAACCGCCTCAAGCTGATCTCGGCGGTCGCCGCGATCATCGCCGTCATCGTCCTGACGGCCTCGTACGGTCGGATGCCCTGGGTGGCGCTCGTCCTGGCGGGCAGCTGGTCCTGGTACGGACTGACCAAGCGCCGCGTGCCCCTCGATGCGATCAGCAGCCTGTCGAGCGAACTGTTCGTGTTGGCGGTGCCGGCCGTGATCCTGATCGCGATCGGCTGGTTCCGGGCGGATGGTATCCCGAACCAGGCGTCCGGCAGCGACTGGGCGTTCCTGCTCGGCACAGGGGTCATCACCGCCATCCCGCTCCTCCTGTTCGCGTTCGCGGCTCAACGGGTGCCGTTCACGCTCCTGGGGCCGGCCAACTACCTCGTGCCGCTGATCAACTTCCTGCTCGGATGGCTCGCGTTCGGCGAGTCACTTCCTGCGAGCCGGATCGTGGGCTTCGGGCTGGTGTGGATCGCGCTCGGGCTCGTGACCGTCGATCTGGTTCGATCGAGAACGCCGGCTGCGACGATGCAGCCGACACCCGTTCGGTGAGCGATCGTCACCGAACGCGGACGAGGCTGCCCGCGAAGAACCGGTCGAGCACGTCCACTGCTGCGGTGTACCGCTGCGGATCGCCTGCCGAGGTCGTCATCCGCGCGAGGCCGCTCAGTACGGCACCGAGCAGGTCGGCCAGCGCACGCTCGTCGACATCGGTCTGCAGCTCGCCGCTCGCGACGGCCTCGGCAACCAGACCGTCGAAGAACCGCTGGTGGCGACCACGCTGTGGCGTGAGCAGCGCGAGGAGATCCGGATGTCGCTGCGTCTCCTGCGCGACCGCGACGATGAAGCCAGTGATCGACGGGTCCTCGACCTGCAGCACGTTCGCCCGGCGCAGCACCGCCCCGAAACGTGCAAGCAGGTGTGATTCCTCCGCGGCGGCCACCTCGAACTCGGTGTACACGCGGTCGATCGCGTCGCAGTACACGAGCGCGTAGAGGGCCGCTTTCGACTCGACGTAGTGATAGATCGCCGTCGGGGTGATGCCGACGTCGTCCGCGATCAGCTTGTTCGTGGTCGCCCGATAGCCGTCGCGGGCAAATCGCTTGCGAGCCGCCCGCACGATGCGCTGTCCGGTCTCCTCGGAACTCCCCGCAGGTGGACGGCCGACGCGGCCGGTGGTCCCCATGGGCCGACGGTAGCGGTCATGGCACCGTCGTTGCGTCACCCGACGACGTCCGATCGCGATCCGCCACTGGCAGACTGGCCCGATGGACACGCAGGCACACCCAGACCTGTCGCTCGACCAGTTGGTGGAGCTCGAGCGGCGTCGCGCCGACGCCGAGGAGCAGGCGGCGCGAGCGGGATCGGCACCCGACGACGACCTCGTCCTTCCCTGGTGGCAGCATCCGATGAACATCGTCACCATCGTGGTCACCACCGCCATCCTCGCCGCCATGGTCGGCTGGTTGATCGGCGACAGCAGCAGCGAACCGGAACACAACTCGGTCGACACCGGGTTCCTCCAGGACATGCGGCTCCACCATGAGCAGGCCGTGCTGATGAGCCTCGTGTACCGGAACCTCGACGACACCGACCCGTCGCTGCGCACGGCCGCTCGGACGATCCTGATCGGCCAGAGCCAAGAAGTCGGACGCATGTCGCAGCTGCTCGACGTGTTCGGGGAGAGCACCGTGAACGAGACCGGCACGGCGATGGCGTGGATGGGGATGCCGATCGATGCCGCAGCGATGCCCGGCATGGCGACCGACGATGAACTCGACCGACTCGGGCGACTCAGCGAGACGGAGGCGGACGATCTGTTCGTCCAGCTCATGACCAGCCACCATCAAGCGGGCATCGCGATGGCCGACTTTGCAGCGATCAACGCCGCCAACGACAAGGTTCGCACGTTCGCCGCAGCACTGTCCCATGCGCAACAATCCGACATCGTCGAGATGGAGCAGATCATCCGGCCGTGACCGCCGCTGGCGAACGGACACCGGCTGGGCGCGGCCGTACACTCGGTTTCGTGTCGACGATCCATCCGGTCCGCCGCCGGGTTCCTCGTCTCCTCACGCTGCTCGCAGCCGGGCTGACGGTTGCGGCGTGCGGCGTCGAACGAGATGTCGTCGCGATCAACGCGGCAACCACCCCGATCGCTCCGACGGAGCCCACGGTCAGCCAACCCCCGCCACCTGCCACGACCGAGCCGGCGCCGTCGACCAGCGCCCCGCCGTCGACGAGCCCCCCGCCCACCGCACCCGAATCGACGCTGCCCCCGATCCTCGAGCCGCAGCTGAACGTCGACATTCCCCTTGCGGACGTCGTCAACGTCGATCCGGACAAGCCCCCGCGTGACTACGACGCGTTCGTCGCGGTGGCGCTCACCGACATCCAGCGATGGTGGAACGAGCAGTACCCGGCGGTGTACGGCGTACCATTCGAGCCGCTGCAGGGCGGGGTGTACGCCGGCTATCCCGAGCGCCAGACCGACCTGCCGGGCTGCGGCGACGATCCCACGACTCCGTATCAGGAACTCCAGGAGTTCGTCGCGTTCTACTGCGAGTTCGGCGACTTCATGGTCTTCGACGACGACAGTGTCCTGGTGCTGCGTCCGCTCGCCGACGAGTTCGGGCCGGCGGTGATGGGGATCGTTCTCGCCCACGAGTTCGGCCATGCGATCCAGTCCCGCAACGGCGGCCTCGATCAAGGTCTGCCGACGATCATCACCGAGCAGCAGGCCGATTGCTTCGCGGGCGCATGGACCGGGCAGGCATACGGCGGGGAGTCGCCGCTGCTCCGGCTCGGCGACCGAGACATCCGGGCGGGTTTGATCGCGATGCTGAGCGTGCGCGATCCGGTCGGTACCGACCAGTTCGTCGTTGGCGGCCACGGCTCGGCGTTCGACCGTGTCGGTGCGTTCCAGGAAGGCTTCGTGCAGGGGCCGGCACGCTGCGCCGAACTCCTCGACGCCCCGCTGCAGCTGATGCCGAACCAGTTCCAGAGCCTCGTCGACTTCGAGCGGGGCGGGAACGCGTCGTACGACTGCACCGACGACCCCTCTCCCGACTGCCGCCCCGCCCCGGAGTTCCTCGCCGAGGACCTGAACAACTACTGGGACACGACGCTCGACGGCGGTTTCGAACCCATCACGACGCAACCGGTCGACGGCCCCGATCTCACCGTGTGCACCGACGCCGTGCAGCTCGCTGCCGAAATCGTCGTCTGCCCGTCCGATCGGACCGTGGTGTTCGATGAACCGGCCGTGCGCAGCCTCTACGACGAATTCGGCGACTTCACGATCGGTTACTTCTACGGGATTGCGTGGGCCGAGTTGGTCCAGCGTCAACTCGGACGTCAGTCGACCGGCGAGGTCCGAGCACTCGATCGCGACTGTCTGACGGGCGCCTGGGTCCGAGACATCACCCCTGACGCGCAGGGCAACACCCCGCGACAAGCCGACACCGACGGCGACGGCGAGCCGGACTCGACGGTCAGCAGCTCACCCGGCGACCTCGACGAAGCGATTCGCATGGCGATCCTCGAGGGCGACAACGGCTTCAACGTCGATCAGGTCGGGAGCCCGTTCGAGAAGATCGCGGCGTTCCGTGTCGGCGTCCTCGGCGGCCTGTCGGCCTGCGACCGCGATCTCGGCTGACTCGCGTCAGAGGTTGTCGACCGGCGGGACCGTCGTGTTGGTCGTCGGCACGGTCGTCGTCGTCGTGGTGGTCGTGGTCGTCGAGGGCTTCGTGGTCGTCGTCGTCACTGCCACCGTCGCCGGCACGGTCGTCGACGGTGACGTCGTCGGAGCCGGAACGGTCGTCGGCGGTGTCGTCGTGGTCGTGGTCGTGGTCGTCGTCGTGGTGGTCGCGTCGGGGTCCGGGAAGTCCCAGACCGGCAGCATGTCGCGATCGGACTGCTCCTCGGGCTCCTTGATCCCGTCCCAGATCAGCACCTGATCGTCGAGTTCGAGAATGGTCTGGAGGTACTCGCCGATATACCGGTTGACGCGGATGCAGCCGTGCGACGCCGGTTCGAGTGGCACGTTGTACGCACCGTGGATCGCGATCCCGTAGTTGATGTAGATCGGGTCGAACATGCCGCCGAGCGGGCCGTTGCGGAGGCCCT
>JBDSBE010000126.1:0-60587 GCA_039921745.1 Ilumatobacteraceae bacterium
CACTGAGTTCAGGATGGAACCCGGCGCCGAGTTCGAGCAGCGCGGAGACACGGCCCTCCATCCGGACGCGGCCCTTGTCGGGGACGAGGATCCGGGACAGCACTTTGAGCATCGTGCTCTTGCCGGCTCCGTTCGCTCCGATCAACCCGAGCGTGGTTCCGGCAGGGACCACGAACGAAACGTCCCGCAACGCCCAGAACTCCTCGAACTCCTCGCGGCCACGACGCAGGACCGCCTGCTTGAGGGTTGAGCTGCGCTGCTGATAGATCCGAAACGTCTTCCACACCTCATCGACGACGACGTCACCTGCGGACATCACGCGGAGCCTACCTGCGCCCTACGTCGCCACCTCTGGACCCGCGGCGAAGCCGTCGACGAGTGCTGTGAGTTGGGCCGCGGTCGCCGACCAGGCGTGGACGACCGCTCGCACCCGCCGGGGTGCAGGAGCCGAGAGGAACGATGCCCACGGCCCCGGATCGTCGACCGGCAGGATCGTCGCGCCGACGATGTCGGCGGTCGCCTCCCGGACCGCCGGGCTGTCGCCGACCGCGACCGGGCAGCCCCGCACCGCAGCCTCTCGCACCGGCAGGCCCCATCCCTCGTAATGGGACGGGAACAGGAGCGCTCGGGCGCGGCGGTACAGGCCGTCCAGCACGTGGTCGTCGACGGAGCCGAGCATGACGATCGCACGGCTCGCGGCGGACGCCTGCTGTGCGAGTTCATCGAGGAGGTCGCTCACGCCCCATCCGACCGACCCGGCGACCACGATCGTCGGGACCGCAGCACCGGTGCTCTCGATGATCCGGAGCGCGTCGTAGAGCAGCTCCAGATTCTTGCGTCGCTCGACGGTACCGACCCACAGGTAGAAGTCACCGGTGCGTTCATCGGTGACTGCTACCTCATCAGCCTCGACAGTCGCATCGGGGTGCAGCTCCTCGCCGAGCCGCAGCACGGCGGTTCGCGGCGCCGGGAGACCCTCCGTTGCGGCGAACTGCAGCAGGTCACGCTGCGTCTGCTCCGAGATGCACGTGACGAGGTCGCTCGACCGAAGGAGACCTGCGAAGTAGGCGCGAAAGAACGCAGGATCGTTGTGGAACGCCAGGTGGGAGTGCGACAGCGGAATCAGGTCGTAGACCATCGTGACCACCCGGCAGCCGGTGGCCGCCCGCAGCGCGCCGAGTTCGTCGGCGAGTTGCCCACCCCAGTCGGCGCCCATCGACACGACGACGTCGTCGGATCGAACGCGCTCACGCAGCAGCGGTCGGGCCGGGATCCGAGGGCTTCTCCGCCGCCGGCGGTTCGACGCGATCGTGCCCAGACGTCGAGCGGAGTGGTAGGTCAGCAACGCGGTCCGCATGACCCACGGCGGTCTGCCGCTGAGGGCACCGAGCACCGCATGGCGCAGCCCGGAACCGGGAGGCGGCAGTGCGCTCCCGATCGCCAGTGCGTCGTCACCGCTGCGCGCGTAGACCGCGTCGCGCAGATCCACGTCGGCGTCGAGCACACTCAACCCGCTTCGCTCCTGGCTGGCGAACACGCCGACGTCGGGCCGCAGCTCGCGTAGTTCGCGACCGATGCTCCACTCGACGTTCGCGATTCCGCTCCGACCGGTGTTGCGCAGCGTCGTCGTGTAGTCGTACCAGATCGTCACGTCGTGGCCAGTCGGACCAGTTCGTCGGCCGCATCAGCCCATGTCGGCAGATCGAACGGCGCCAACATGGGCGGGTCGACGAGGAAGTCCCCGACGACGTCGGCCCACTGGCCCGTCCGGAGCGGGTGGAGGACCTCGCACACGCCGAGCCCCGCTTCTTCCAACGACGACCCGCTCGCGACGACGCACGGCGTTGCATGAGCGAGGGCTTCGGTGACGCCCAGGCCCCACCCCTCGTACAGCGACGGATAAACGGCAATCGCAGCCCGGCGGTACAACGCCCCGAGATGGGCGTCGTCGCAGTTGGTGACGTGGACGACGCGGCCCGCCACGAGCGGGTCGTGACGCAGGCAGTCGATCAGGTCGTCGACACCTGAGCCGAGCCGCCCGACGAATGCAACGTTGCCCGGGCGCCCACTGCGCGCCCACTCCTTCACGACCCGGTACAGCAGCTGGTGGTTCTTGCGTCGATCGATCGTTGCGCAGTAGATCGCGAACGGCTCGCCGTCGAAGAGTGATGCGGCGAACGCGTCGTGACGAGGTTCGTGCGCGACTGCGGCGTCAGCGCCAAGGCGCAGCACTGCGACGGCGTCAGGGTCGACGTCGGGGAAGTGGCGGAGGAGGTCGGTGCGAGTGTGCTCCGAGATGCACACGACGCGGTTCGCCGTGCTGACGACAGCTCCGAGGTGACGCCGGAACCCGTCGGGGTCGGGCGGGAACAGCCATTCGGGATGATCGATGGGAATCAGGTCGTAGCAGAAGCCGATGTACCGCCCCCCTGCGCCGTACCGATGACGTCTCGCCAGGTCGATCACGTCGTGGACCCAGTCCAGGCCGACCGAGACCAGCACGTCCTCCGACCGCAGCGCGGCCGGTTGCGTCGGTCGGCGCTCTTCCGCCGGCGCGCGCATCGATCGACGCAACGACGTCCGCATGCTCTGGATCGGTGGTCGCGACGGCGGGTCGATGCCGAAGCGCTCGACGATCGGCGTCGCCTCGGGGACGGCGCGTTCGATCGCCGCCACGACGTCGCCCTCGTCGACTCGGAGGGCTCGACCGCCGTCGACCGCGACGAACGCGATGTCAGCGCGCCCGACGAGTGCCTGCGCGAGCTGACGTTCCGTTCGCGTGATGCCGTGATTGGGGGCCATGCCCACCGCATCGGTGACGTTGAAAAAGAGGGTCATTCGCCGTGCCGCACCGTGACGCACACGCCCTGCATCAACCGTCGTCCTCGGCGAGAAAGCGCCACACCGCATCCGCGTACTCGTCCCACGACGGGAACACGCGGGCGGCGGTCTCCTGCTCGAGGCGTGCGAGTTCATCGTCGTCGAGCAGCAGTCGCCTCATCTCGATCGCCATCGAGCCGGCATCGTAGGGATCGATCAAGATCCCGCCACCGCCCTCGGCGACCTCAGCCATCGAGCCGTAGTTGGTCGTGATCACCGGAGTCCCCGACGCAATGGATTCCACGATGGGGAGCCCGTATCCCTCGACCAGCGACGGGAACACCGTAAAGCGAGCCAACCGGTACGCGGCCCACAGCTCCGACTCGCTCGCACCGCGGCGCACCGAAACCCGTCGGCCGGCCGCCTGCAGGTTCTCGACTTCGCGATCGAACGACTCGGAGCGCCAGCCGCTACCACCGATGAACAGCAGGACGAAGTCGACATCGCTCGACCAGAGTGACTCGGCTGCCTCGAGCACCGTGAGGTGGTTCTTTCGCGGCTCGTGGCTGCCGACGACGAGCACGAGCGGAAGGCCCTCGACGCCGAACTGCTCGTGGATCGACGCCAGCACGGCGTCGTCGACCGGTTCAGGCGATGGTGGTAGCGGGTGGGCTTCGACGACCGGGCCCGTCAGTCCCTGGGACGACAGTGTCGAGTTGAACCCACGGAAGTCGTTGGCGGACGCCACGCTGATCGCCGCGACGCGCTGTGAACGCTTCAGCATCGACAGGTACAGGCTGAACCGCTGCGACATGCCTTCCGTCACAGTTTCGGCTGCGGTGACCGGGATGATGTCGTAGCCGATCGCTGACAGCCGGTCGATCAGCCCGCTGCACGCCAGGGTGCGGTACCCCTCTGTTCGCTCAGGCTCGGCGGCGAGTTCAGGAAGAATCACCCGTGACCGCCACGGAACGACGATTGCGTCCGGGGCCCCCTCGTCCAGCGAGTGGATCAGCGGCTCGCTCCCCGATTCGGTCAAGGCGAGGTGATGGCGCCATGCCTCGAAGCGATCGACGTCATCCGCTCCGAGGCGGCGAAGACCGTGCGCGCCATAATCCCACCAGACGAGCACCGCCTGCTCGTGTCGGAGCCACCGTGAGCACGTTTCACGGACGACCCGCTGAATTCCCGTCTGGAGGTCATGCTGTGCCGTGTGCGTGACGTCGACGACGACGCTGTTCTCGACGACGTCGAGATCGAGCGGTCGTGCCTGACCATTGCGAACCGTGCCGTCGAACAGGCTGACCACGTGATCCGCGTAACCTCGAGGACCGAGTCGTCGAAACACACGGTCTTCGGCCCGAAGTGTCGGCTCGTCGGGATAGGTCGCTGTTGCGACCACGAACGACAGCCAAGCCACCGTCATCGATTCGACCTCGGTTCGGGCCAGAGACTGAGCAAAGTGCGCGACCGGGTCGGTGTTCGACGCAGATGCGACCGCTCCGTCGAGGACCGCAGCCCCGCTGCGAAGTCGTCGTCGGAACGCTCCGTCGAGCTCCTTGGCACCGTCGCCGTCCGTTCGTGTCGGTCGTGGCAAACGTGGTGTCTGAGGTGGTGTTTGCGTCTGCTGCTCCGCAGCCGCCTCGACCGACGATGTGATGCCTGGGTCGCTGACCGGCGCCGAGCGCCCCAGCCCCCGTACCGCCCGCAACGGCGCCGTGACCCGCCACGAGATCGAGGTCAACGCCCTGTCATAGGCAGCCTGCAACATCGCTTTGTTCTGGTTGGCCATTCGATAATCCCGTTGGAGCACCTCGAGTTCCTCGGCCGTCGTTCGGTAGGTGGTTTCAAGTCGCTCGACGTCGTCGACCAAAGATTTATTCGCGGAACCGAGTTGCTCGACGTCGTCGACCAAGGAATCGTTCGTGGAGCCGAGGTGTTTGAGATCGTCGACCAGCGTCCGGTGGCGCGACGCCAGGTGTTCGAGTTCACCGAGCACCGTGCGATGAGCCGAACCGAGGTGCTCATGGGTTTCGCTCACTGCACGGTGGGCCGCCAGCAACTCCCGGTGGTCGGATCGCATCTCGTCAATGAACTCCTCTCGACGCTCGACCTCCGACCAGTTCTCCGCGATCCGTCGTTCGTTGTGGATGTCGCGAGGCGAATAGAACGCTCCGTCGTGAACGCATGCGGGATACGACAGCGCTGGTCCGAGATCGAGATGATCACGATGAAGGTAGAAACGGTTCAGGCCATCGAACAGGCTGAACTCGTACCCCGCCTGGTGAACCAGGGGCTCCCATGCCGCGTGAGTCGGCCGTGTCGACCCTGGCGCGGTCGCTTCGATGACCAGGACCCACGGTCGCCAGCGGTCGAGATCGGCGCCCTCGAGCACGGCTTGCTCGAAACCCTCAACGTCGATCTTCACGAAGTGAATGGTCTCTCCATCCGACAGGTGTTCGCCGAGCACGTCGCCCAAGGTTCGGACGGGCACCTGGATCTCGCGAACCTCGTGCCCGCGATGTCGCGCCGTGTCTGCGGCTTCGGCGTCGAACGAGGACAATCCGGTATCGTCGACGACGGAAAAAGTCGCCATCCCGGCGACAGCGCCGATACCGCACTCGACGACGATCTCGTCCGGTCGAGCGGTGCGCAGCGCAGCCGCAAAGACTGGGACGGGCTCGATGTGGACACCGCGCCACCCTCGTTCGTACAGCGCGTAGGTGACCGAATCGTCAATCGGATCAGCCGCGCCGACGTCGACGTATCGTCCCGGGGTGACATGCTGCAAGGCGCGCCACAACACCACGTCCTCACGGTTCTGGGCGTAGGACACGAAGCGTCGCGAGTTTTCAGGCTGCTGTTTCATCAATCTTCTCTGGGTCTCGTCTGGACGGCACTCGCCGGCCGTGGGGACACGGTCGGGTCTTGACCGCCGGCGTTCAGTTCGATACCGAGGCGTGGCAGGGCAGTCGAGAGCATCACATCCCAGTCGAAGCGTTTTGCGTACAGACATGCCGCCTCATGACGCCGATTCCACTCAGCGTGGTTTACCAAAAGATCCGCGATGGCATCGGCGAACCGCTCCGCGTTGGGCTGAACGATCCATGCTCCACCGTCGGTCACCAACTCGTCGGCGTTCGGCGGCACCGGTGTCAGCAAAATCGGAAGACCCGCCGCAAGGTATGCCTTGAGCTTGCCCGGGTCGGCGAACCGACTGAACGACGTCGGGCTGGTCTCGTACGGCGCCAGGGCGATTGTGGCCGCCGCAAGGACACGCTCCACATCGTGAAAGTCAGTCACGAAACCATGGAACGTGATGGCATCATCCACACCACGATCCGCCGCCCGCGTCCGTAAGGTTTCGAGCAATGGGCCGCCCCCGACCACGTCGGCGTGGACGATCATGCCACGTCGACGGAGCTCAGCGATTGTGTCGACCACCAACGGAACGCCCATTCGTTCCACGAGGTGACCGAGGAACACCAATCGCGGCGCCTCCAGTGCGGCAGGACTCGTCGTCGGTGCCTCGTGGATCCAGGCGCCCATCGGCACGATCTCAGCGGGCGCCTCATCGGGCATGAGCCCGTACGCCGAGAGGCGCCCACGCATCGCCGCATCCGACAGCTCCACGCGTGCGTCGGAGGAGGTGATGCACCAACGATCGAGTCGCTCATAGACCGTTGTGAGCGGGGTTCGACCGAACCGTTGAGGTACGTAGTCGACGCTCCAGTGGATCACCCGCCGCGCGCGACCGACGCGTCGGCGAAGCAGCCCTTGCGCGGTGACCAGGCAGTTGAACCCCACCCACACGTCAGCGACGGGGAGTCGCGCCGGCGTAAGTGGGTCGAAGATGTACGTCAACGGCGGGCGGTTCGGCCGCTGATAGACGCGACACAGACCGGTCACCAGCTCCTTGACGCGATGCTCGGCGGGACCCTCTGCGACCAACGGATGTGTCACGACCCAAACTTCGCCGGCACCACGCCCGACGAGAAAGCGAGACAACGCCTGAGATGGGCCGTCGGCCACACCGCTCGTCGCGACCACGAACCGAGATCCACGAAGCTCGATCGGTTGACCGCCGGGCCGGGCGGATCCTCTCATTGTCTCGATTATCCGCTCGCTCGCCACATCGATCTGTTTACTCTAGTGGTCACGCACAGATCTCCCGACGTTGTCAATCGTGGCGTTGCCACGGTCCCGAGGAGCGGTCGCAGAGCCAGGAATGGCACGAGACGGATGCCAGACTGGCTCCCTCATGTCGCACGAACCCGTCCCCCCGAACACTGCCAGGACGCCGACCCTCTCCGTCATCGTCCCTGCGTACAGGGAGGCAAACACGATCCAGGAGGCCCTGTCGCGGTTGACCGAAGCACTCGACGCGACCGAGCGCGACTACGAGGTGATCGTGGTTTCGGACGGGAACGTCGACGGCACCGAATTGCGAGCAATCGAATTCGGACATGAACGGGTGTCGGTCCTCGACTACGCCTCGAATCGCGGGAAGGGCTTCGCGATCCGACACGGCGCGAGCAGTGCTTGCGGTCAACTCGTCGTCTTCATCGACGCAGACCTCGACATCCACCCGGACGGCGTCGAACCGCTGATCCAGCTCCTGGAGCGCACCCCGGCAGACGTCGTCGTTGCTTCCAAGGTGCATCCGGCGTCCACGGTGTTCTACCCGATGTTCCGGCGGTTCCAGAGCGGCGTACTTCGTCAAATCGTGAGGAGGCTCTTCGCCCTGTCCGTCGCCGACACCCAGACAGGCCTCAAGGTGTTTCGAGCCGATGTGCTCCACACCTGCCTCCCGCACGTGACCAGCGAAGGGTACGCATTCGACCTCGAGCTGCTCGTGCTCGCGAGCGACCACGGCTACACGCTGGTCGAAGGCCCCCTCGACCTCGACTTCAACTTCTCGAGCACAACTGGCGCAAGAGCCATCGGCGAGGTCGTCCGCGAGTTGGCCCGGCTCCACCGACGCCGGCGGGCTGGTCTTCGCGATGGCACGTGGCTCTCCTGACCCACCTCATCGCATCGACGATTCACCCGTCGCCAAATCCGAACGGGCAGAACGGCTCGTCGAAATAGTGCGCGAACGCTTCCTGGAGGCCATCGACGATCCCGTCCTCGTAGTATCCGGGCCAGTCGATCGACGTCCAGTTCACGAGGGTGGCGCACCGCCGCTCGACGGGGACCTCGTCAGCGAATGCGTCGAGCAGTCGGCGGTTGGCGCCGTAGCTCTCGGTCAGCTGCTCGGACAATCGCCAGTTGACCGTGTTCTGCACGAACAGGAAGCACAGCGACAACACCACGACGACCGTACCCATCGATCCGTACGAGTGTCTTGCGATCCGCCTGGCACCGGTGGCGAGAAGCAACGCGACAGCCGAAGAGGTCATGGCATACCACGTGTAGACATACCCCACCGCCGGCGCCTCGTCTTGAACCTTGACGGTGATTGATTGAAGTGCCAGCGAAAAGGTGGCGTAGATGACCACTGTTGCCACGCAACCGGCCGGTATCAACCAGCCTCGGCGAGTCCAGGTTTCAATGTTTGATCGCTCGTTGTGAGCTGCGTTCCCATCGGCTGCCATCGTCGTCAACCGCAACGCCATTGCGACCAACGCCACAGTGCCGAAGACGAAAAAGACCAGACCGAGCCGCCCGCCGAGATGGCTGATCGACAGACGCCACGTGCTTCCTGGGATCGACGTAACGACGCCGCGGATGAAAGTAATTGCTGCTCGGTCGAACCGCACAGTGGTACCGGCATATGTGCCATCGCTCGGACTCGATGTCACGAACCGCCCGGCGATCACGATCATCGCCGGAACGACCGGAACGGCTACGGCGCCGATCAGGAAGGTCGGCTTGGTGCTTCGATCCGCATGGTGTTCCGATACCTGAACGGCGGCGAGCAGGACGGCAGCGCCAATGACGGCGCCGATGTTGATCTCGTAGTACATCACGGCGACCGTCGATGCGACGACTGCGGCCACGGCGTATCGTGGCTGCTGTCGGGATGCAAGACGTGCAGCTGTGCCGATGGTGAGGAAGCCGAGCGCAGCGGATCCGTATCCGGCCAATGGGTAGTCGGCAACGGGATCGTTGGACCAGCCGGCGTGGATTTGCGCCGTGCCGAACAAGGTGAGTGACACCCAGCACAGCGCCGATGTGAACGCGATCGGTACACGAGCGTACAACTCGCTCATGTTTCGCCACGTCCAGGCGATTGCCGTCGCGTCGAGAACGAGAACGATCAACTTGGTCACCGCGAAGAAGGTGGTGAGGCTGACACCGAACCGAGCTCCGGCCGCCAACCAAAGCCAGTTGTAGAGCGCACCGAACGGATTTCCAATGACCCGGAAGCTCACCCCGCCGGTTGCACCCTCCCATCCATATCGAACCGCCGATCCCGCACCCGGACCGGCGACGTCGAACTGACCGAACGGGTTGAAGAGATCGTCTGCCACGACCGGTGTGGCCAAGATCGGGTAGAGCACGATGACGGAGATCGACCCGTACAGGGCGCACCACCCCAGGATCGCGGGCCACGAGTGGCCCCGATTCGACCAGCGCTCGAGCATCGTGCACGAAAGCTAGCGGCTACCGGCTCATCGGGTGCCGTCGACTAGCGTGACGACGTGCTGCGCATCGCTTCCCGGGAGGCGGTCGCGACCGGCGCGCTCGCGTCGATCCTGTTGGTTGCGCTTGCGATACGGGACGAACTCCCTCCACCGCCGACCCCAACCCCTTCTCGCTTCTTGGTCGATGTCAAGGGCGCCTCGATCGGCGGCGAGACGAGAGAAGGCGGCGTGTTCTGGACCATCGACGGCGCCGTTGCCTACATCACCGTGACGAACACCGCGGCTGTGCGTGGTTCACCTGCGATCGCATTTCGCGTGGTCGATGGACCGTGCGCTGCCGGGCAGACGGTCGAGATCCGAGGCATCCCCGACACTTGGACGGTGCATGTCGATCCCGGCGGATCGGCGGACGTCCTCGTCGATGGCCTCGCGATCGCAGCATTTGGAGAAGTAGTGGTGGAAGCTCGCCCGACATTGCCCGCGTGTGCGCCCTCAGGAGCGGACCCACGATCAATCGCATTCCAGTTGTACGACATCAAGGTGACCGCGACGTGATGAGGGGCCCAAAGCGGCGTGACGTGTTCACGTGATTCAGAGATGACAGCCGTCCGGTTCGAATGGAACACGCCTTCGGCTCGACGGTACTCGGTGCGGATCGGCGTGCCGGACTGCACCCACCTGTTGCGAGACGTACTACTCCGACGAAGTCGTTCAGTCGGCCCGTTCGAGCCGTGATGTAGCCGCGCCGAGCGCAGGATGAGCCCAACTGCTGCGCCCGCCCCTCTCGTCGCGGAACGTGCTGATGTCGAACCTCGAGCGGACGGTTGCGAAATTCGAATCGAGGCTCCGTGCTAGTCCAACCGGTGCCTCTACGCTTTCCGCGAGGAGGGCTCGTGGATATCGACAATGATGAGACCGCGTCTTCGGCGCGAGCGATTTCCGTCGGGGGCGGGCTCGTGATCGGCGTGGCCATGGTTATCGCCAACGCTGCGAACTACGGCTTCCAGATCGTTGCCGGCCGCTTCCTGTCAGTTGAGGAATACGGCCTCCTGGCCGGTTTCATGGCCGTCGTGACCGTGGTCACTGTCGCGACGTCGGCGCTGCAGACCACCGCAGCGCGCGCCATCGCCGCCGACGAGTATCACCGCGACGGTCACTTCATCGATGGGCTGACCAAGTCCTCGATGCTGATCGGCGCCGTGGTCGCTCTCGTGACGGTCCCGCTGTCGCCGATCGCCTCGAGGTTCTTCAACATCGGCTGGCTGCCGTTGATCTTGCTCGGGGTATATGTCGTGCCGTCAGCACTCGACTCGATCGCCGCCGGCCGCCTTCAGGGCTTACACCGCTTCACCGGTATGGCCGTGTACTCGTGCAGCCAGGCGATCGCCAAGCTCGGGACTGCCACGATCATCCTGGCGGTCGGGTTCCGAGTGACCGGTCTCATCGCAGGCCTGGTTCTCTCGAGCGGCGTGATCGCAGCGGGCGGTGTGATCGCGTCGCGTCGGGCGGGGTCGATCGACGT
Organism: Ilumatobacteraceae bacterium; assembly: GCA_039921745.1. GTDB lineage: Bacteria > Actinomycetota > Acidimicrobiia > Acidimicrobiales > Ilumatobacteraceae > Ilumatobacter. Next base: position 10,933 of record JBDSBE010000126.1, read on the forward strand.
CCATGCGTTCGACCCCGACGTGCGTCGCGCGTTCGCTGCGTTCACCATCTTCTGGTTCATGCTCGGCGCCGACGTGCTGTTCGCGCGGGCGTTCTTCGAGGAGAACGAAGCCGGGTTGTACGCAGCGGCTTCTGTCCTCGGCAAGGCCGTGCTGTGGATTCCGGCGGTCGTCGCTCAGTTCCTGTTTCCTCGACTCGCGAAACAGTCGAAGCTGGGCGAGTCCGTGGTAGCCGTGGCGGTTCGCGCTGCGACCGTCGTGATTGCGGTCGTGGTCGTGTCGGTCAGCGGCCTGTACCTCGCCGGCGAGCAGGTGTTCCGCATCCTGTACGGCGAGCGCTATGTGGAAGCGGCCGACATCGCCTGGAAGGTCGGCCTCGCCGTGGCGCCGCTGGCACTGGTGAACTTGCTAATTCAGCACTTCTTGGCGCGCCGGCAGGGCACCTTCTTGCGCATCATGGTCGTGGTTGTGATCGTCGAGGTGCTCGCGCTGTACCTCGGACCCAAGACGTACGAGTTCTACGCACTGATGCTTGCGCTCGCGGGTTCGGCGTTGCTCGTCGGAATGATTCCGTTGCACGTTTGGTCGCGCCACCTTCCGTCGTATCTCTGTATCCAACGGAGGGCTGACTCTGGTGAACGGACACCTCCCGACGGGCTACCGTGACCGCTGTCACGAGAGGCTCCGTCACCCCGGCCTCGTCGACAACCGAACGACTCCAGCGCAGCAGACTCGGCCCACCCATCCGAGCCATCGCTAGCCGGGTTCGGCTACCGCGCTGGATCGTTCAAGGGCGACCCGATCCGACGGAACTACGTGCAGTGATCGCCGCATCAGTGCGAACTGGGTGTTCGCAGTCGCAAACGATGTCGCTTGCATTCACGTCGACCACGGCGCAGGATCTGGCTGACACCGTCGGCGAACACGGTGTCGGACCAGCGGAAGCAGTTTGCCGTGCTCTCCGATTCACGGCGCTCCGATTCACGGCGCTCCGAAGTCGGAGGCCGATGCGAGTCGTTACTGAGGTCAGGAGGTTCTGACGGCCTGCTGGGCACTCGCCCTCACCGGCGAATGACTCGGTAGCCTACAAGACCTATGCCTGGTCGGACATCGAGCGCGCGTTCAGTGCCCTCCGACTCGCTCTCCGTCGTCATTCCAGTGTTCAACGGCCAGGGTTGGATCGGGGACTGCATCACGCGCGTCGGCCGAGCGGTCGACGTGGCCGGGCTGGGGCGAGTCGAGTTGATCGTCGTCGATGACGGATCGGTTGACGCAACCGTCGTCGAGGCCGAAGCGGCCACCTGGCCGCACTCGCCCCCGATCAGGATGATCTCTCAGCACAACCAGGGACGCCTGGCGGCGCGCATGACGGGCCTACGGGAGGCGACAGGGGACATCGTGCTGTTCATTGACACCAGGGTGCACCTCGATGAAGGCTCGCTGGCCCATGTCTGGCCCCTGCTCGCCGACCCTTCGACGCGCGTCTGGACAGCACATACCGTCGCGAACACCGATCTGAGTCCGCTTGCAGGATTCTGGCAAGCAATCGAACACGTGGCTTGGCGCAGGTATTGGCGTTCGCCGCGACAGTTGACCTTCGGCCTCGACGAGTTCGATTTTCTCCCGAAAGGAACCACGGCCCTGCTCGCTCCACGAGCGGTTCTGGTCGAGGCGTTCTCACAGTACGAGCCGACGGTCGACGATCTTCGGATCTCGAACGACGACACGGCTGTCCTCCGCTGGGTCGCCGAGCACCATGGCATCAGCATTTCGCCGGAGTACTCGTGCGTGTACAACTCGCGCACCACTGTGCGGGCCTTTCTCCACCACGCCCGACATCGCGGCTCGGTCCTGATCGACGGGTACATGCGGCCGGGGGCGCGATTCGCCAATGCCATTGTTGCCGTCCTCGCCCTGTCTCCGATCGGATTCATGCTCGCCGTGCGCTACTGGAGATGGATCCTGCCGGCCACCGCAGCGCTGAGCGTCGGTACGGCAACGGCAGCACGCGCGCTGGGGGCGCGTACACGAGACTCGGCCGTGCTAGGCGTGCTCGCTGTTCCCTTCGGGTTGATGTATCTCAGCGGGATGTGGCGCGGTTTCGCTGCCCGAGTACGATCCCGGCACTGAGCGGACGAATCAAACGCCCGTCGCCCATCGGGCGCGCTCACGGAAGCCACTGATGAGAATCCTGATCCTGAACTGGAAGGACCGCACCCATCCGAACGCGGGTGGAGCCGAGGAGTACACGCAGCAGATCGCAAAGCGGCTCGTGGAGCTCGATCACGAGGTCACACTCTTTGTGTCGGCCGTCGAAGGTCGACCGACCACCGAGGTCATCGACGGGTATCGAGTCATTCGTCGGGGTTCGAGGCTGGGCGTGTACTCGGAGGCGAAACGGTTCTGGGGAACAGAAGGCGCCGGATCGTTCGACGTCGTGGTCGACGAGTCGAACACTCGACCATTTCTCACTCCACGCTACGTGCGAACGGTGCCGGTGGTCGGCTTGATTCACCAGGTCGCCCGCGAGGTGTGGCACTACGAGACGCCGTTTCCGGTCGCCCTCGCAGGACGATACCTGTTCGAACCGAGGTGGCTCCGGGAGTACCGCGATGTACCGGTGATGACCATTTCGGAGTCCTCGGCCGGCTCCCTCCGGCAGTACGGAATCAAAAACACCACCGTGCTCCCGATCGGCGCAGACCCAACAGAAAACCCCCGGGTCGAGTCGGCACCACACCCGACAATGCTCTTCCTCGGGCGGTTGTCGCGCAACAAACGTCCCGATCACGCGATGGAAGCGTTCAGGCTGTTGCGAGCCTCTGTTCCCGATGCTCGTTTGTGGATGATGGGAGATGGCCCGATGCGGGACCAACTCGAGCGATCGCTTCCGCCCGGGGCGCAGGTCCTGGGTCACGTCACTTGGGAGGAGCGTCAGCGTCGCCTTGGAGAGGCTCACGTTCTCGTCACCACATCGGTACGCGAAGGTTGGGGGCTGAACGTCAGCGAGGCGGCCGCCGTCGGAACTCCGACGATCGGCTATCGAGTCGACGGGCTGCGTGACTCGATCCCGGCGTCCGGTGGCCATCTCGTCGACCCCGACCCGACGAGCATGGCCCAAGCGGTTGAAGAATTCCTCGCCGGTCGGCTGGCGCTTGAGCCGCGCGTTTCGACCGTGCCGTGGGCCACGGTCGGTGACCATGTGGAACGTGTGCTCAGCGACGTGGTCGACCAGGGACGGGACTTGGGGGCCGCCTGAGCGCCAGGGCCGTACCGGCCAACGCCGCCCCGGGCAACGATCAGCCCGTTCGAACGCGGTCGAGCCATCCCAACAGGATCGCGACCGCTCGGGGATCGTGTCGGAGGCGATGCCCCGCACCGTTCAGTAGGGAGAGTTCGGCCGACCCGTGGGCCTGCGCGAGCTGACGGGCGTCCGTGGGCGGGACACTCTCGTCGTCCTCGCCGTGCATCACGAGCAGCGGTCGCGGCGCGAACCGCTGGGCGGCGACGGTCGGCCGGAATCGGCGAAATGCCCGCGCCCAATCATCTTGGTTGGTCGGGAAGCCCGGCGTCCGTATGGCCCCGATGTCGCGGGCGTGGTCGAGGAATCGTCGTGGCTGGTCGGCCCAGTCGTCGAAATCGGCCCGCGGTGACAGCAACGCCGCAGCGCAGACTCGCGGATCGTCAGCCCCGACGCAGATCGCGATCGAACCGCCGGTGTTGGTGCCCACCAGCACGACCTTCGACACGCCGGTCCGCCTGACGATCTCGTCGATCGCCGCGCGCAGATCGTCGATCCAGCCCTGGAGCGAGAAGTCGCCGGTGCTCTCGCCGCATCCACGAAAGGTAAATGTCATCGTCGGCAGCCCGACCTCGTAGGTGATCCGGTCAGCGAGTTGCGGGAACGTTCCCGCCGATCGGCGGGCGTCGATCGGCCCGATCGGGAAGCCGTGGCACAGAATCAGACCGGGAAGGTCCGCGGCTTGCCCGCCGGCGCCGGATGGTTCCTTGACGTGGCAGGCGAGCGTGTGGACGCCACTCTGGAATGTCGAATCCACGGCGCGTGTCGTCTCCCGTCAGGAGCGCGGTTTGCGGAGCATCCGGCGCGACCCCGGCTTGGCGAGGGTGTAGCCGCGATTTCGTGCTTCGGCGAGCGTGTCCGGACCGAACATGATGCCGACACCGGCGTCGACGAACTCGTGCACCGCGGCTGCGTCGGTCCATTCGTCGATGTCGTACACCAGTTGCGTGCGCTTGTCACCGAGGAACCGGGCGTGCTCGAAGCGAGAGGGGCGATCCATGCACTGCCATCGTACGCGGAACGAGGGAGTGCGGCTGCACTCCCTCGTTCACGGATTCTTGTCTTCTGACTGATTGGGACCGAACACAACTCGGTATTCGCCGACGGGACGAGCTTCGGCAGCGTGTTCGGCAGGGGTTGGCGAGGATTCGCCAGGCCGTCCAGCCTGTTGACCTAGCGGCCAACCACCTCCAGGGTCCCGGAAAAATTATGACTCATCGTGTTGGACCACCTCCTCTCTCTGGTGACGACAGCTCACCACATCAGAGCCCACGGCGCCAAGCACCTTTGAAGAAATTTTCGTCGACACCAGGACCTCGCCGTGCAGTCAGATGATGTCGTCGAGGGGGGCTTGGGGGCCGACGGCACCGATCGCTTCGAAATACGCGAGGTGGGCATCGACGACGTTGACCGCGTCGACGTCGTCGAGCAGGTCGACGCCGACACGTTCGGCCTCTGCGAGGAGGTAGGCGACGAGCGCGTCTTCGCTGATCACCAGCGTGTCGTCGATCGCCTGGCGGGCGTCGACCGCTCGATCCGGTTGCAGCCCCTGTTCGTGCATCCATCGCAGGTGAGCGCGCAACAGCTCCTCGACCTCGCCGGGCGTCAGCCGGGCCTGGCTCTCCGGCGGGAGCCGGTCGGCGACGAAGTCGACGGCCTCGTCGAGCTGGTAGACGGCACGCGGCGCCACCGCATCGAGCCGATGCGCTTCGCGACCGATCGTGCCGGCGGCGATCGCGAACACCAGCACGGCGGCCGCGATCGCGAACAGGACCGTCGTGGCATCCATGGCGTCACCCTACGGCGCGCACGAGGCGGTCGATCTCGGTGTGGCTCAGATGCCGATCCGCTGCGCGAGTTGCTCGCGGTGGTACGTCGGGTCGCCGAAGAGCAGCTCGCTGCTCTTGGCCCGCTTGAAGTACAGGTGGGCCGGGTGTTCCCAGGTGAAGCCGATGCCGCCGTGAATCTGGATGTTCTCGGCGGTGGCGTGGAAGTACGCCTCCGAGCAGTAGGCCTTCGCGAGCGAGGCGACCGACGGCAGTTCGTCGTTCATCTCGCTGGCGCACCAAATGCCGTAGTACGCAGCGGATTTCGCCGACTCGACCTCGAGCAGCATGTCGGCGCACTTGTGCTTGATCGCCTGGAACGAACCGATCGGGCGACCGAACTGGACGCGGTCCTTCGCGTACTGGACCGCCATCTCGAGCACGAACTGAGCGCCCCCGACCTGCTCGGCGGCGAGGCCGACCGAGGCAAGGTCGAGCACTGTCGACAGCACGTCCCAGCCGCCGCCATCGGTACCGATCAGCGTCGCCGGCGTGTTGTCGAACTCGAGCTTGGCCTGCTTGCGGGTCTGATCCATCGTCGACAGCGCGGTCCTCGTGATCCCGGACGCATCGCCGTCGACGGCGAACAGGCTCACACCCGCGTCGGTACGGGCGGCGACGATGATCAGGTTCGCCGTGTTCCCGTCGATCACGAAGCTCTTGGTCCCCGACAGGGTGTGGCCGCCGTCAGACGACGTGGCCTCCATCGTGATGCCGTCCTCGCCCCACTTGCCGGATTGCTCGGTGAACGCCAACGCCGCGATCGTCTCGCCGCTCGCGATCCCGGGCAGGTGGGCCTGCTTGGCGTCGTCGTCACCCGAGTGGATCAGGGTATTGGCGGCGAGCACCACGGTCGAAAAGAATGGCGCGCACAGCAGTGCCCGCCCCATCTCCTCGAGCACGATCCCGAGTTCGACGTAGCCGAAACCGGACCCGCCGTACTCCTCGGGGATGTGCAGGCCCTGGAGCCCCATCTGCTCACCCATCTGCTTCCAGACGTCGGCGTCGTAGCCGTCGTCGGTCTCCATCTGCTCCCGGACAGCCGATTCCGGACTCTTGTTCTCCATGAACGACCGGATCGTCGTGCGCAGTTCCTCTTGTTCCTCGGTGAAGGCAAAGTTCATGCCGTCATGGTGGACCGATTTGCGGATGCCCCGCAAATCTGATTGTGTACACACGTGGACACGACCGGCATCCGAGCGCTCAGGGCCGGCCTCTCCGACGCCGTGCGTCGCGCCGAGGCGGGCGAGCGCACCGTCGTGACCGCGCACGGGCGCCCGGTGGCGCAACTCGGGCCGCTCGACGAGGCGGCCCCCGACATCGAACGCCTGCTGTCGGCGGGCGCGCTCATCCCGCCGCGGCGGACGGGGCCGTGGCGGGCACCCCGGCCCGTTCGGGTGTGGTCGAGCGTGCGAATCGACCGCGCCCTGCGGGAACTTCGCGGGTGACGATCGCACTCGACACCAGCGCGCTGCTGGCTCTCGTCGTCGACGGTTCCCAACGTCAGGTCGTGATCGATGCGCTCGACGGCGATCCCGTGTGGTGCGCCTCGGCGATGGCGATCACCGAAGCGCTCCCGGCGATCGACCGCCTGACCGACGCCGCAATCCTGCGCGCCGATCTGGAAGATGCGATCCGCCTCGTGTGGGATCACGTCCACATCGTGCCCGTCGATCAGCGATGCCTCGACCGCGCCGCCGGGTTGTCGCGCCTGCAGCCGGTGCGCCTCACCGACGCGATCCACTTCGCCGCCGCCGAACGGCTGCCTGCGCCGGTGCGGTTCGTGACGTTCGATCCCGCGCAGATCGGCGTCGCGCTCGGCCTCGGGTTCGACGTCGTGTCGAGCTAGCCCGCTGGTCGGTCGACGAGCTCGAACCGCTTGAGCTGATGCGCGCTCGTGAAGAGCTGGCGCGAGATGCCGAGGCTCATGACCGCGGTGGTCGTCGCAACGCTCCCGAGCACGAGGTACATCACCGAGAGCTGCACCCGAACTGCCTCGACCGGATCGACGCCGGCCAGGATCAGCCCGACCATCGCGCCGGGCAGCGCAATGATCCCCACCGCCTTGGTCGTTTCGATCTGCGGGACGAGCGCGGTCCGCAAAGCCTCTCGGAGATCGGGTTGGAAGGCTTCGGCCGCCGACAGTCCGAGCGCCAGCCGGCCCTCGATGAGATGGCGGTGATCGTCGGCCGCGGCGAACAGCCGCCGTGACACCAGCACGGTTGCCGACAGGGAGTTGCCGACGACGATCCCGGCGAGCGGAACGATCGTCCTGCCCTCCATGTCGTAGACGCCGAACCCGAAGAGCACGCCCAACGTGACCGTCGCCGACGACGCGTACGCCACGAGCGAGAGCGGGAGCACAGCCGGCACACCGGCCGCTCGCTTCCAGGTGGTGTAACCAGCCAGGCTGATCATGACCACCAGCCACAGCCCTGAATAGATCAGCGGGTCACCGGGATCGACGATGAGCTGCAGCGCAGAACCCACCACGAGGAGTTGGACGAGCGCCCGCAGACACGACCACAGCAGGCTGCGTTCCAGGCCGAGTCGCCTCCACATCGACACGGCGAGCGCGACTGCCACGAGCAGGCCCGATGCCGCCATCCCGACCAGCCCGATGTCGGTCTCACCCGACGCCCCGAGCAACGCGATCACGGTGCACCCACGAGCTCGCGCACCAGTGCGTCGGGGTGGCGGTCGAGTTCGCCGAGTGAGCCCGTCGCGATGACCCGGCCGGCGACCAGCACGACGACGTGGTCGGCGAGACGCCGGAGTTGGTCGACGTCGTGGCTGACCCAGATGATCGGCGTGTCATCGGCCGCGAGTCGTCGACCCAGATCCTCGATCGTCCTGCGGGCTGCACCATCGAGCGAAGCGGTCGGCTCGTCGGCCAGCAGCACGTCGGGTTCGGTGAGCAGGGCTCGGGCGAAACACATCCGTTGCGCCTCTCCCCCACTCAGATCGCCGGCTGCCCGCGCGGCCATCACCGGGTCGAGGCCGACCCACTCGAGCGCTGCAACCGCATCTCGTTCGTCGATCTCCGCTCGGGCGACACGCAGGTTGTCGAGCACGGTGCCGGGGAAGATCGGCGGGCGCTGGAACACCATGGCCACCCGTCGCCGCAGTTCGACCGGGTCCCAGGCCCGGAGGTCGCGGCCCGCGAACTCCACGTGGCCCTCGACCGGGTCGGCGAGGCGGTTCAGGAGCCGCAGGAGCGACGACTTCCCGGCACCCGATGGGCCGGCGAGCGCCGTCACGCCGCGACACGGCAACGCCAACGAGATCGTCCGCAGGATGGGATCGGCGTCAGGGCCGGCACAGACGTCATGCAGTTCAAATGACGCCCGGGGCACGGCCCAACCGTATCCCGTGCGCCTGCGCTCGGGTGGCTGGACGCGCGACACTCTGGCATGGCACCACCACCGAACCCGAGCACGACTCTGCACTGGGCGAACGCCGATGTCGAGGTGCATCGAGTCGTCGTCGGCTCGTATGACAACAACGTGTTCGTCGTGCGCTGCCGCCGAACCGGCGAGGCCGTCCTGATCGACGCCGCCAACGAGCACGAACTGCTCCTCGACCTCTGTCGCACGCTCGGCGTACGGCGCGTGCTCGAGACGCACGGTCACTGGGATCACATCGGTGCCGTCGCCCAGCTGCGCGAAGCCGGCTACGAGGTCGCGGTCACGGCTGCCGACGCCCCGATGCTGCGCACGGTCGGGTACGACGTGTTCATCGACGACGCCGAGGTGATCGAGGTCGGCAACCTGCGGTTCCATGCGATCCACAATCCGGGACACACGCCCGGGTCGATCTCGTTCCACCTCGCCGGTACGCCCCTGCTGTTCACGGGCGACACGCTGTTTCCCGGCGGCCCGGGGAACACGAGCTTCGAACACGGTGACTTCGACACCATCATCGATTCACTCGACAATCGGCTGTTCACGTTCCCCGCCGAGACGATCGTCCTGCCTGGCCACGGCGTCGACACCACGATCGGCCGCGAACGCCCCCACCTCCACGAATGGGTCGCCCGCGGCTGGTAACCGCTCTCGTTCTGGGCAGGGAATGGACGGCCTGAGCCGTCCATTCCCTGCCCAGAACCAAGAACTCAGGGGCGGTTGTCGAACTGGCGGCGGCGATCCCGGAGGCGGGCTTCGGCGAGCAACCGGCGGTTGGCGGCCTGGAGGTCGGCCAGGAACGCGACGACCCAGATCTGGACGGCGACGATCAGCAGCACGGCCCCGACGACGAGGCTCGGGATGCGACTGCGGTACTCGTCGGAGAAGATCCAGTACAACCCCCACCGGATCAGCAGCAGCACACCGAGCGTGAACGGCACGAGGCCGATCCGGAAGAAGAACTTGAACGGTTGATACAGCGCAAAGCTGCGCACGATCGTCTGGCCCGACCGACGGAGGTACTGCAGGGTGCTCTTGGCGAGCCGTGACGGCCTCGTCTGCGGATTGACCCTCACTGGCACCGACGTGACGGTCAGGCCCTCGGCGTTGGCCTGGACCAGCGTCTCCATCGTGTAGCTGAACTTGCCGAACACCTGCAGGTGCATGGCGGCCTCCCGGTTGATCGCCCGAAAGCCGCTCGGGGCATCGACGACGTCGGTCCCCGAGAACTTCCTGACCACCCACGAGCCGAGCAATTGCAGTTTCTTCTTGGACCAGGAGAAATCGTCGATGTCGCGGATCGGGCGCTCACCCACCACCATGTCGGCCTTGCCGTCGCAGATCGGGGCGATCAGCTCGGGGATGCAGTCGGCCACGTACTGGTTGTCGGCGTCGGTGTTGACAATGATGTCGGCGCCACGCGAGAGCGCCGCCTCCAGGCCGGTCAGGAATGCGGCGGCGAGACCGCGGTTGCGAGTGTGACTCACGACGTGGTCGACCCCGTTCGCCCGGGCGACATCGGCGGTCCCGTCCACGCTGCCGTCGTCGACGACCAGCCATTCGACGACGTCGACGCCGGGCACAGTTCGCGGCAGGTCGGCCAGGGTATCGGCCAAGGTACCGGCCTCGTTGAAGCACGGAATCTGGATGATCAGCTTGGTCGGCATCGGCGCCCGAGCATACGCCACCTCGCCCGACCCACCCCCGGCACGCTCGACCCGGCACGCTCGACCCGGTGGGCGGGAGTCCGTCGATGCGGGGCTACCGTCGACGCCGTGGAACGCGAACAGACCGGGGTGGACAACGTGGTGGACAGCGGGGTGGCCAACGTCGCCGGGAACAACTACGACAAGTACGCCTCGACGAACCCCGTCGAGCAGCGCATGATGCGCGGCTTCTTCGATGCGCTCGACGAGATGCTGCTCGGGCTGTCGCCCCGTACGGTCGTGGAGGTCGGTGCCGGCGAGGGCCGCGTGACCGAGCGGCTCGTGGAACGGTTCCCTGACGCGACGGTCATCGGCCTCGACCTGCTCGACGACGATCTCGCCGGCGACTGGGCAGAACTCGGGCTCCCGATGTTCTTCGGTGACGCCAAGCGACTCCCGTTCGCAGATGGGTCGATCGACCTCGTGGTCGGGCTCGAGGTCATGGAGCACATCCCCGGCCCGGCCGATGCACTGCGTGAGATCGAGCGGGTGTGCTCCGGCACGGTCGTGCTGTCGGTGCCACGGGAGCCGATCTGGCGGGCGGGCAACCTCGCTCGCGGGCGCTACATCGGCGATCTCGGGAATACGCCCGGCCACGTCAACCACTGGTCGTCGAAGCAGTTCGAGCGGTTCGTCAGCACGAGATTCGACGTCCAGGCGGGCCGGCGCCCGTTGCCCTGGACGATGCTTCGAGCCGTTCCGCGCTGACTTGCGTCAGCCCGCGTACCCGCTCGACCCACCGGACACGACGGCCCGCTCGACCGATCCGGTGATGCCGCGGATGACGTCGTAATCGGGCGAGCCGGGTGTGATCAGCGGGGGCGACAGCCCGATCGATTCGTGGATCGACTCGCTCTCGCCGAGTCGATCGAGCAGCGAGCTGAACTTTCCAGCGGAGAGCGACGAGCGCAGCGAGTCGTCCAGGTCGGCGGTGATCCGTGAGAATCCGCCGATCGCCTCGGTCACGGACACCTGTGAGCCGAGCGCCGACAGCAACCGGCGCTGACGGCCCATCCGCTCGTAGTCGGAGTCGGCCGCCCGCGACCTGACGTACGCGATCGCCAGGGTTCCGTCGAGGTGGACGAGACCCGGACCGAGCGTCGCCGGGAGCTCGTACTTGGCGCCCGGGATCGAGCCCGGCATCGGCAGCGCCTGACCGATCTCGATGTCGACGCCCCCGATCGCGTCGATCACCTCCAGAAAGCCCTGCATGTTCACCAGCGCGTAGTCATCGATCTCCACGTTCAGCGAGTACCCGATCCCCTCGGACAGCGCCACGGCTTCGGGTTGCAGACCGCTGCGTCCGTAGTGGTCAAGCAGCGCGTCGTTCGCGGAGACGAAGGGAAACACCGCATTCGCGAGGTCGGTGAAGCCGTTCGGGAAGTCGTCCGCCATCGGTGTCCCGGGTGGAAACCGGAGGCTCGTCAGGTTGCGCGGGATCGAGACCAGCGAGGTACGCCCGGACGCCTCGTGCATCGAGACCAGGATCATCGTGTCGGTCCGAGACCCGAAGCGCCCGGGGCCGCCGTCTCCACCGAGCAGCAGGATGTTCGTGACCGCGGCGGGGTCGACCGGGTTGTCGCCGTCGGGGGTGAACAGCGCAGGACCGGAATCCGCGGCGAAGACATCGGCCACGGCCATGCGAGCCTCATTGGCGCGGAACGCGACCAGCAGCACCGGCGCACTCAACGCGACGACGACCGCGGTCGCCACCAGCGTCCGGCCCCCGATGCCCGGCCGGCGGCGGTACGCACTCGCCACCTCGGCAACGGCGAGCAGTCGGGCGACCACTGCAACCAACCCCACCGCAACGACGCCGACGAGCACCGTCGAGTCCAGCGCGAGCCCGATCAGGTCGTTCCGGTTGGCATACGCCCACGCCACCCCTGCGGCGGGGGCCAGGATGCCGAGCGTCAGGAGCGCAACCGCAGTCAGCGGCTTGCGCTTGAAGGCCGACGCCCCGGGCAGGACGATCGACAGCGCCATCTCGACACCGGGCGAGCCCTCGTCGAAACCCGCACTGAGATTCCTCTGGTCGAATGATTGCAGCCGGCCGAGGGCCCTGCTCTCGCTGCGGTTCGACACGACGTTCGATCGTAGGCCCGACGACCGCGGAACGGGCGTCGGGTCGGGTTGCCGATGCAGCCGACGGCCCGCCGTCGTTCAGTACCCCGACGGCACCCCCGTGACCAGCGCGTGCTGGATCGCTCCGACCACGGGGGCCAACGCCTGGAAATCGGGCCGGTCGATGTTCACGAGCGGCGGGACGAGACCGAGCGACTCGACGATCGCCGTCTCACCGCCGATCACGTTGAGCGTGTCGGTCAGTTCGTCCGGTGTCAGCGACGTGCGCACCGTGCCGTTCACCGCTGACGTGACGTCACCGAACGACCGTGCGAGGTCGGTGAGCGAGACCTGGCGGGCGAGCGCGGCGAGCAGGTCGCGTTGGCGGCGAGTTCGCTGGAAGTCGCTGTCGCCCTTCCTGCTGCGGGCGTACCCGAGCGCCGTCGTGCCGTCCATGTGGATCGTGCCGGGCCCGATTCGCGCCGGATACTGCGTGGGAGCCCCCGGTACGTTGCCGGGCATCGGGATCGCCTTGGTGAGCGTGACGGTCACGCCGCCGACCGCGTCGATCAGGTCGAGGAAACCCCGCATGTCGACGAGCACGTAGTCGTCGATCGTCACGTCGAGCGAGTAGCCGATGCCTTCGGCCAAGGCTGCGATGCCCGGCCGGACGCCGTCGACGGCGTACGAATCACGGAGCTGCTGATGCGACTGGACGTCGATGTACACGGCGTTGGTCAGACCGTCGTAGCCGTAGGGGTGACGTGCCTCGAGCGCGCTCCCAGGGGGAAACAGCAGCCGGTGCATGTCACGGGGGATCGAGACGAGTGACGCACGACCGGTTGGCCGGTGCAGGCTGAAGAGCATCATCGAATCGGTCCGGAGCCCTGACCGACCCGGGCCGGCATCACCACCGAGCAGCAGCACCGTCGTGACGTCACGGAGCAGTTCCGGGTCGATCCCCGATTCAGGTCGGGTGGGCCTGGGCGGGAGCGTCGCCGTCGTGCTCGTGGTCGTCGTGCTCGTGGTCGTCGTCCTCGTGGTCACGATCCGGACGATCGGTTCCGGGAACGTGGCCACGGTCGGCATCGTGGTGCCCGTCGCCACGGCTGCGGTCGCCGGTGTCTCCGCAGCCGAGCGTTTGGACGGGGTCGCGACCGGCTCGTCGGCGTCGAACAGCACGTCGGCGGCCTGTACGAAGACGGGACGCACCCTGCCGCGCGCCCGCTGCACCTCCGCGAGCGCCACGGTGCTGGCGGCGATCACGGCCACCGCAGCGACGAGCGCCACGATCTCGACGGGGGCGAACGTGCTCTCACGACCCGCTGCGACCCAGAGTTCGACCAGCGCCACGACTCGCGCGATCAGGGCCGCGGCCCCGACCAGCAGCACGACTCCGAGCACGTCGGCGTCGAGCCCCATCGCGACGGCATGTCGCCCGGTTGCAACGGCGTACACGACCGACAGCACAGGCACTGCGACCCCGACGACCAGCAACGCCACGCCGAGAACCGACCGACGCCGCCGCGCCTGCCACCCCGGCACCAGCATGGCCAGCCCGATTTCCGCCTGCACTGACCGTCCCGACATGACCGACATGAGTGGGCGCATTTCTCCTACGGTCGTAGTGATAATCCAGACAGGCCCATCGTAGACTCGGTGCCATGACCCAGCTGTTCCAGGTCGAAGGGCTGCATGCCCGGCCCGTCGCCGAGCAGGGTGCCCCCGAAGCCGACGAGATCCTCCGAGGCCTGACCCTCACCGTGAACGCCGGCGAGGTCCATGCGATCATGGGTCCGAACGGTTCGGGGAAGAGCACGCTCGGCAACACCCTGCTGGGATCCCCCGAGTACGAGGTCACCGCCGGCTCGGTCCACTTCAACGGTGACGACGTCACCGGATGGCCGGCCGACGAGCGCGCCAAGGCCGGGATGTTCCTCGCCTTCCAGTATCCACAGGAGATCCCTGGCGTCTCGGTGATCCAGTTCCTGCGCCAGGCGCTGTCAGCGCGCAAAGGCCTCGATCTGTCGGTGCTCGAGCTACGGCTCGCCACGATGGACTGGATGAAGCGGCTGGGTATGGATTCGTCGTTCGTCGATCGCTACCTCAACGAAGGTTTCTCCGGCGGCGAGAAGAAGCGCAACGAGATCATGCAGATGGCGATTCTCGAACCGGAGCTGGCGATCCTCGACGAGACCGATTCCGGTCTCGACATCGACGCGCTGCGGATCGTCGCCGAGGGCATCCGCGAAGTGCAGGCCGAACGCCCGACGATGGGGGTCATCCTGATCACCCACTACCAGCGGCTCCTCGACGAGATCCAACCCGATCACGTCCACATCCTCGTCGACGGGAGAATCGTCCGGTCGGGCGGGATGGAGCTCGTCGAGCAACTCGAGCGAGACGGCTACGAAGCGTTCAAGTCCACTGCGGACGCCTGACGTGACGGTCGACTGGGCAGCCGTTCGTGCCGACTTCCCCGTGCTGCGCAGGGAGATCGACGGTGCACCGATCGTCTACCTCGACTCGGGCAACACCTCGCAGAAACCGGTCCAGGTGATCGAGGCGATGGACCACTTCGTGCGCACCGGCTACGCCCCGATCAACCGAAGTGCGTACCGACTCGCCGGCGAGGCGACCGACCGGTTCGAAGCCGCACGGGCTGCCGTCGCACGACTGGTCAACGCGCCCCACGCCGACGAGATCGTGTTCACGAAGAATGCCACCGAGGCACTCAACCTCGTTGCGTCGTCGTGGGGCGGCTCGAACCTCGAGGCGGGCGACGTCGTCGTCCTCACCCACATGGAGCACCACGCCAACATCGTCCCGTGGCAGATGCTCGCCGCCGCACGCGGCATCGAGATCCGGTGGATCCCGTTGACAGCCGACGGCCAGCTCGACCTCACCGACCTCAGCGCGCTGCTCGACGGCGCGAAGGCGCTGTCCTTCACGGCGATGAGCAACGTGCTCGGCACGATCACGCCGGTCCGCCGACTGGTCGACGCTGCGCACGCCGCCGGAGCAATCGCGATCGTCGACGCCTGCCAGTACGTGCCGCACAACCCGACCGACGTCCAGGCCTGGGACGCGGATTTCGTCATGTTCTCCAGCCACAAGATGTGCGGTCCGGCCGGCGTCGGCGCACTGTGGGGTCGGATGGATCTCCTCGACGCGATGCCGCCGTACATCGGTGGCGGCAACATGATCGCCGACGTCCGCCTCGACGGCTTCACCACCGCTCCGGTCCCGGCCAAGTTCGAAGCCGGAACCCCACCGATCGTCGACGTGATCGGTTTCGGCGCCGCCGTCGAGTATCTCGAATCGATCGGAATGGCCGAGATCCGCCGGCACGAGATGGCCCTGACGCGCTATGCGATCGACACGCTGAAAGGCCGATACGGCGATCACATCACGATTCACGGTCCTGACAACGTCGAGGTCCGCGGCGGGATCCTGAGTTTCGCTTTCCGCGACATCCACCCGCACGACATCAGCCAGGTCCTCGACGAGCGCAACGTGTGCGTCCGGGCCGGCCACCACTGCGCGAAACCGCTCATGCGCATCCTCGGCGCGAACGCAACCGCTCGCGCCAGCCTGTATCTGTACAACGACGAGTCCGATGTCGATGCGCTCGCCGATGCGCTCGACGGGGCGACCGATATCTTCGGTTTCTGAACCGACCGGGAGGACACCATGCCAGGCCTCGAAGATCTCTACCGCGAGATCATCCTCGATCACTACCGCACCCCCCGCAACCGCGGCGAGTTGCCGGTGCCGCCTGCCCGCCACGCCGAGGGTCACAATCCCCTGTGCGGCGACGAGATCACGATCTTCATCGACGTCGACGATGATGTCGTCGCCGACGTCAAGGTCAGCGGCCAGGGTTGCTCGATCTCCCAGTCGTCCGCGTCGATGATGAGCGCTGCGGTCAAGGGCCAGAGTGTCAAGGACGTGCGCGCGCTGGTCCGCAAGTTCAAGGGCATGATGTCGATCGAGACCGAGGGCGACGAGCCCGTCGGCGACGAGATCGCGCTCGGGGACCTCGAAGCGCTCCAGGGTGTCGTCAAGTTCCCGGTTCGGATCAAGTGCGCCACGCTGGCGTGGAACACGCTCCTCGAGGCGCTCGAATCACCAGCGTCCGACTCCTGATCGGCGCGACGGTCGTGGGACAGTCTCGGCGATGAGCCCTGACGATCAAATCCTCGAAGCGCGTGTGCGAGCCGGTACCGCGATCCGCGACCTCGGGCACGCGTTCATCGGTCGGCACGCGACGCTGGAGCAGATCGAACGGCTCAGCGAGGTCTTGGAGGACATCAGTGCCGAGCTGTGGCCTGCTGCGACACGCACGCGCGGTGAGCACGCGTTCGCCGATCGACAGCAAGCCGAGCTGCCACAGGGTCGCTTCCAGACCACGTTCGACGATCGCCCCGTGTCCGGCCGGTCGTCACCGTGGGGGCTCGACCTCGACCTGCACCGGTACGACGACGAGATCGAGGCGCGGGTCACGCTGCGTTCCGCTCACGAGGGTGCCCCGAACCGAGCGCACGGTGGCGTCGTTGCGGCGCTGTTCGACGACGTGTTCGGCTACGTCCTCGGGGTGATCCATCAGGCTGCGTTCACCGGCGACCTGTACCTTCGCTACCAGGGGCCGACCCCGCTGTTCTCCGAACTGGCCTGCCGGGTGCGACTCGCCGACCGGGCGGGTCGCAAGCTCCATCTGACCGGCGAGCTCGTCGACGTGGCGTCCGGCTCGGTCTGCGTGACTGCGACGGCGACGTTCATCGCCGTCGACCCCGAAGCATTCGCCCGAATGACAGCCGAACGCCCCGCCCCACCCGACGAGAGCCCGTGACCCACCCCCACATCCCCCGTTCTGGGCAGGAAACGGACGGTCTGAGCAGTCCAAACCCTGCCCAGAACGAGAGTGGGGTTCTTTGATCAAGTACCTGGGGTCGAAGCGGCGGCTCGTACCGGTGCTCACCGACCTGTTCGAACGGTCGGGTGCGCGGACCGCACTCGACCTCTTCACCGGTACGACGCGGGTGGCGCAGGCCTTCAAGCGTTCCGGCGGAGAGGTGACCGCCGTCGACAGCGCCCGCTACTCGGACGTCTTCGCCCGCACGTGGATCGAGGCCGACTCGGCGACAGTCGACCTGGCCGAACTCACCGGGATCATCGACGAACTGAACCGATTGCCCGGCGAGGACGGCTACGTGACCGACACGTTCTGTGAGCAGTCGCGCTTCTTCCAACCGTTCAACGGCCGACGCATCGATGCAATCCGTGCGGCGATCGCTCGGGACCACGCCGGCTCGGCACTCGAACCGATGCTGCTGACGAGCCTGCTGCTGGCGGCCGACAAGGTCGACTCCACCGCCGGCCTCCAGATGGCGTACATCAAGCAGTGGGCGCCGCGTTCGTCCAAGCCGATGACGCTTCAGGTCCCGCCGCTCCTGCCAGGCACGGGTCGCGCAGTTCGCGGCGACGCACCCGAGATCGTCGGGACACTCGGTTCGTTCGACCTCGCCTACCTCGACCCGCCCTACAACCAGCATCGCTATTTCACGAACTATCACGTCTGGGAGACGATCGTGGCGTGGGACGAGCCCGCGCACTACGGCGTCGCGTGCAAACGCGTCGACGCTCGCGACGACGCCACCAAGAGTGTGTTCAATCGCAAACGTGAGATGCCGGCCGCGCTGCGGTCGTCGATTGCCGATGTCGACGCCGAAGTCGTGATCGTGTCGTACAACGACGAGTCGTGGCTCGACATCGACGAGCTGCGCGACATGTGCCGCGTGCACGGCGACGTGGTTACGCTCGGGTTCGATTCGAAGCGCTACGTCGGCGCCCAGATCGGCATCCACGACCCGAGCGGCACCAAGGTGGGAGTGGTCGGCCGAACCCGCAACCTGGAGTACGTGCTCGTCGCCGGCCCCCGGTCGGTGGTCGCTGCGATGACGGCTTCGTACGCCCACGCCCTGATCAGCTGACGCACCGAGGAACGCGAACCGCCCTCGCGTCAGTCGTCGGCCCACTTGGTGCCGGGGAGGAAATAGCGCTTGGCCCACACGCCACGGCGATCCTCACCCGTGACCGGCATCCGCCAGGTGGTCGTTCGGGTCGTCGCTGCGTCGAGGTCGACTGCGCACAGCGCGCGGGGTTGGTCGTCGGTGCCGTCGACGTACTCGTCGCGGAACCAGTCGGCCGTGTAGCGACCGGTGATCGTGCGGTACAGCTCACGCCACCGGTCGTCTTCTCCCGGGGGATGGACGACCTCGCAGACGCCCTGGACCGTCACCTTGCGGTACGGCTGGTCGCTCTCGTCGATCGTGAGGCCGATCCTCGGGTCACGCTGGATGTTGCGCCAGATCACAGCGGGTGCGCGTGGTGTGAACATCAGCCGCCGCTCCACCCGGACGAACCACAGCGGTAGCACCCTCGGGTACCCGTCGTCGTCGACGGTGGCGATCCGGGCGAGGTGTTCACGCTCGTCCAGGAAGGCCGCCGTCTTCTCATCACTCAACCTCGGCATGTGCGTCCACCTTCTTCGTTCTGGGCAGGGTTTGGACCGTCTGAGCCGTCCATACCCTGCCCAGAACGGGAGATGGTCACGGTCGGTAGCCCCATGACGGCGGGGTGGGGCGCATCGTGCGACGCACGAGACGCGCCCAGTCGCACAGCATCGGGCGGGTGTCGAGCGGATCGATGATCTGCTCGATCTCGTAGAACTCGGCCGACCGGTGCGGCGACCGCAGCCGATTCAGGCGCTCTGTGATCTGGGCCTTCAACGCCTCGGGGGCATCGCTCGCGGCGAGTTCGGCCTTGTAGGCGACCTCCAGACCACCCTCGAGCGGCAGCGAACCCCAGTCGCCCGACGGCCACGCCATCCGCATTGATTCGCTCCCGGGTTTTCGATTCGCCGCACCGGCGATCCCGAACGCCTTCCGGATCACGACCGTGCAGTACGGCATCTGCGCCTCGCGGAGGGCCACGAGCACCTCGGTGCCGTACCGAACGGTGGCGTCCTGTTCCGACTGCTTGCCGATCAAGAAGCCGGGACAGTCCTCGAAGTGGACCATCGGCAACTTGAACAGCGATGCGAGGTCGATCAGGCGGGTCAGCTTCCGGCACGACGCCGCCGTCCAACCACCGCCGTACATCATCGGGTTCTCGCCGTAGATCGCGACCGGGATGCCGTCGAGACGCGCGAACCCGCCGACGACCGACGTGCCCCATCCTCGACCGATCTCGAAGAAACTGCCGTCGTCCACGACCGAGTTCATCAGTGCGCGCATGTCGTAGGACGCGCGCGGGTTGCGGGGGACGACCGTGGCGAGGCGCTGATCACGACGCCCCGGGTCGTCCCCGCACCGCTCGATCGGTGGGAGCTCGTCGATGCTGGTCGGGAGATACGACAGGAACTGCACGGCCCGGTCGAACGCCTCGGGTTCGCTGTCGACGGCGTCGTCGATCGCGCCGTTGACCGTGTGGATGTCCGCGTGGCCCAGCTCCTCCTTCGACACCGACCCGAGCCCGGCCTGCTCCACCAGCGCCGGGCCGGCGATCATCATCTGCGACGTCTCGCGGACCATCACCGAATAGTGCGACGCCACTGCCCGCGCCGCACCGAACCCGGCGACCGAGCCGAGCACGAGTGATACCGACGGTGCGATGTTGAGGTGGTCGACAACGGTGTGCCACCCGGGCAGGACCGGGATGTAGGTCCGGCCGGCCTGCTCGATCGTCTTGACTGAACCCCCGCCGGACATCCCGTCCAACAGACGGACATGCGGCAGCCGCATCTCCGCCGCGATCGACTCGGACGCCTCCCGTTTCGCCGAGATCGAGGCGTCGTTCGATCCGCCGCGCACGGTGAAGTCGTCACCGGACACCACGGCTGGACGACCGTCGAGTTCCGCGATGCCGAACACGAAGTTGGACGGCACGAACGCAATCAGGTTGCCGATCTCGTCGTACTCGGCGACGCCCGCCGTCTTGCCCAGCTCCCAGAAGCTTCCCTCATCGACGATCTGAGCGAGCCGTTCACGAACCGTCTGCTTCCCGAAATGGTGCTGCCGTTCGACCTTGTCGAGACCGCCCAGCTGGTCGGCCAGTTCCTCGCGTCGGCGCAACTCGTCGAGTTCGGGCTGCCAGGTCACGATCGACTGAGCTCCACCACCGTGCCGCCGCTGACGCGTGCGAGTGCAGCCGGATCGAGCGCGAACACGTCGTTCCAGGTGCCGGCTGCGGCCCAGACCTCGTCGTACTGCAGGAGGTCGGGGTCGACGAACGCTCGCAGCGGGGTGGCGTGCCCGATCGGAGGAACACCGCCGATCGGGAAGCCGGTCGCCTGGCGGACGGCATCGGCGTCGACGCGTTCACAGCGTTCGCCGCCGGCCGCCGCTGCGAGTTTGGTCTCGTCGAGACGATTGCTGCCGCTCACGTACGCCAAGACGATCTCGCCGTCGACACCGAAGATCAGACTCTTCACGATCTGCCCGACGGAACACCCGATCGCGTCGGCGGCATCCTGTGCCGTCTTGGCTCCCTCGGGGACGTGACGAGGCACGACCTCGAGGTCGACCGCCTGCCCGGCGGCGATCACGCGCCGGACGTTCCTGTGCAGATCACTCATGAGCCCTCGACCGTCGGGCGGGTCGGTGTCACCGCTCGTTCCCAACTGCGAGCGAACTGCAGCAGCTCGACGTCACCCCGCGGTCGGCCGACGAACTGCACACCGACCGGGCGCCCGTCAGGCGTGAAGCCGGCCGGCATCGAGATCGCCGGGCATCCGGTCAGCGAGATATCGCTGCACGTTCTCATCCAGTCGATGTAGGTCTCCATCTGGTGCCCGTCGACGAGGTGCGGCCAATCGAGGTCGATGTCGAACGGCGCGACCTGCGACGTCGGCAGCGCAAGCACGTCGTACTGCTCGAAGAACTCACTCGCCCGCTCGACGATCGCAGCGTGACCGACCGATGCCCGCGCGTGTTCGCAGAGCGTTCGTCGGCGCGCCTCCTCGATGTTCCACCTGACCGTGTCCTTCATCTGATCCGGCGAGCGATCGAAAAGGGCGCCGTAGGAGATCTCGAACTCCCACGCACGCAGGGTCTGGAAGACCCCACGCGCGTCGGTGAGATCGGGCATCCCCTCCGAGACGGCATACCCGAGTTCGTCGAGCCGCGCCGGCACGAACGACAGCGCGTCGCGCACGACCCTGTCGACGGGCAGACCGAGGTCAGGAGACCAGGCCACCCGCAGAGCGCCCAACTCGACATCGAGCGGCACCGCGAAGATCGTGCCCGTGTCCGCGAGCGAGATCGGGATCCGTGGGTCGGGTCCGGCCAACACCTGCATCTGGAGGGCCAGATCAGCGACGCTGCGCGCCATCGCGCCGGACGTGGCCAACCCTGACCACGGTGTGGTGGTCGGCCACGCCGGTACGCGACCGGACGAAGGGCGTAGGCCGACGATGTTGCAGAACGAAGCCGGGTTACGCAGCGATCCGCCCATGTCCGACCCGTCGGCGATCGGGATCATCGCGGCCGAGAGTGCCACCGCCGCACCCCCGCTCGACCCCCCACAGCTGCGCGACGGGTCGTACGGGTTGCGGGTCGCACCGAACACGGGGTTGAACGTGTGCGACCCGGCGCCGAACTCCGGCGTGTTCGTCTTGCCGATCGTGACCGCGCCCGCTGATCGGAGCCGCTGGACGATCAGGCCGTCGACCGTCGGCACGAAATCGGACAGCAAGGGCGACCCGAACGTGGTGCGGATCCCGGCCGTCAGTTCGAGGTCCTTGTGCGCGATCGGCAACCCGTGCAGCGGGCCCAATTTTGCACCCGCGGCGACCGCACGATCCGCCGCTTCGGCCCATCCGTACGCCAGGTCGGGGACCAGCGTCACGATTGCGTTGAGCTGGGGATTGGTCTCATCGATCCGCGTCAGGCACGCGTCGAGCAGCTCGCGGGCCGAGACCTCCCGCGAACGGATCATCCCTGCGAGTTCGACCGCTGACCGGTCCACCAGTGCGCTCACCACGACCTCCGTTCACCGTGCGACCGACCGACGCCGTCCGCCCAACTCGTCGTCATGCCATCGCCTCCACCGGCTCATTCGCAGGCGCCTCGGCCGAGCCGGCGAACAGCACGGTGATCGCGCCGCCGAGTGACAGGCCGCCCGCCACGAGATACGACGTCTCGTATCCGCCGGCGACGTCGTGGAGCCAACCCAGCAGCAGCGGCCCACCTGCGGTGCCGACCAGGCCGAGCAGCTGGGCGCGGCTGTAGATCCGGGGGTAGTCGAGCACGCCGAACCGCTCGGCGATCAGCAGCGGCTGCAGCATCAGGATGTTGCCGATCGTGGCGCCGAACAGGATGATCGCGCCGAAGATCGGCACGGTGGTCATCGAGAACCCGAGCCAGATCATGGCCACCATCTGGACCGCCGCGAGCGACGCTGTGAACGGGATCATGGGCAACGACGAGATCACCCGACCGCCGATCAGCCGCGCCACGACGGACGTGGCTGCGAGGACGAGTGTCGCGAGCGCCGCCTGGTCGGCGGTCGTGCGCTCCTCGACGAGCTTGACGAGTTGCTGGATCCCGCCGACCTGCGACCCGAGGGCGAGGATGTACCCGATCGTGACGAACAGGAAGAATCGACTTGCGATCGCGTCGCGATACGGCGTGCCGGTCGCGGCACGGGTGGCCACGAGCGGGTCGGCACGCTCCCCATCCGGCAGCCACCCGAGGGCGGCGGGGTCCGGCCGTACGAGCCACACGACGAATGGCACGATCCCGACCACCATCACCACGCCGAGCCAGGGGGTCCCCGCTGCGAGGCCCTGGCGGTCCAGCAACCACTTTGCACCCGGCGTGATCAGGATGCCACCGGCGGACAGACCGGTCGAGGCGACCGAGATCGCGACCGATCGTTTCGCATGGAACCAGCGCGTGACGACCGTGGTCATCGGAACGAGCCCCGCGAGCGACCAACCGAGTGCGAACACGCCGTAGACGATGAACAGTTGCCAGTGGGTGCGGACCTGTCCGAGCGCCGCGAGCGCAACGCCGGCGACGACGGCTCCGACGGACACGACGATGCGGATGTCGTACCGTGCGATCAGCCGGGCGGCCCACACTCCGCCGAAACCGCCGACGAAGAAGAAGAACGTCGTGGCGAGCGAGATCGATGCGACATCCCATCCACGCTCGTTGCTCAGCGCGTTGAGATAGACGGCGAGGCCGTAGAAGCCGAGGCCCGACGACGTGGTGAGGACGATGAAGCAGCCGGCGACGACCCGCCAGCCTGGAAACTTGTCCCGACTCACGCGAGCAGCTGATCGATCGCAGCAGCGAGATCCCGGTCGGCCATCCAGCGAACCGTACCGAACCCCGCAAACCCCGACGAATTGTGCCAGGCACAATTCGTCACGCGGCGAGATGCATGGCTGCGGCGACCAGGTCACCCAGCTCCGGGGCGCCGAGCATTCGCCGTCGGGCACGGTAGATCGCAGCTCGCTTCGCGTCGGGGTTCGGAAAGTCAAGCAGCTCGGCGAGCTCATCGCTCTGGGCGGCGTCGAGACGATCGAGCAGCAACGTGGCGACCGTCCTCGCAGAGCGCGCACGCCCGTGACGGCCAGATGCCTCGTCGATCACCAACTCGACGGCGTGCATCCACCCGTCCGGGCCCGTTGCGCCGAGAACGGGCCGGTGCTCGTCCAGGCTCAGGCTCGCCACACCCTCGGAACCTCCACACAGGGCGAGCACGGTGCCGATGTTCATCCACGATGATGGGCGGCGATGGCCGAGATGGGTTCGCAGGCTCGACCAGCGGTATCCGACCAGTTCTTCCGACGACACGAAGGCCAACGGATTCCGGTGCACGTAGCGGATCAACCTCAGCAGATAACCCTCCGACAAGATCGGCCTGGCGTAGAAACGATCACGGAACAGCGGGCCGTCACGCCCGTGCCGTTCGTTCATGTGTCGGACGTAGACGGATCCGATGAGGTGCATCGTGTCGGACAGACCACCATCCGGGCACTGCATGACGATGTGGTAGTGGTTCGTCATCCAGCAGTACGCCTCGACGACAACACCGAACCGGTCATGAGCGACACCGAGCAGGCGCTCGAACTCGAGCCGGTCACAGTCGTCGCGGAAGATCGTGGTTCGATCGACACCACGATTGACCACGTGGTAACGACGGCCGGCGAGATCGGTGCGGAGTGGGCGTCCCATCACGTGATTGTTGCGACGGGGTGTCACACCGCGTGACGAATTGTGCCTGGCACAATTCGTCGGTCAGGCGTTCTTGGGGAGATCGCGGAAGGGGGTGGCGCGGTCAGGGCCCGGCTCCTTGGGCAGGCCGAGGACGCGTTCGCCGATGATGTTCTTCTGGACCTGGTCGGTGCCGCCGTAGATCGGGGGCGCCTGCGCGAACAGGGCCATCTCGGTCACGAAGCCGTTGATCGGATTGCCGGTCGCCGCGTCGAGCGCAGCTTTCGATTCGGGTTCGTACGCGTGGAGCATCCCACTCGCGCCGACGATCCTGAGCCCGACGTCACGCTGCAGGCGCATCATGTCGCTCATTGATAGCTTGCCGATGTTCCCGATCCCCGGCACGTCACCGCCGCGCGCCTTCTCGGCTTTGAGGCGCAGGTTGCTGAATCGTCCGATCTCGCTCAGCGTGTGCAGCCGCATCAGGTCCTGACGGATCGTCGGATCATCCACCTTGCCCTGCGCCGTCGCCATGTCGATCAGCATCCGAGCGGCGCCCCGGAACTGAGCGCCACCACCGCGCGACCGCGTGTTCGAAACGAAATCGCCGGCGCGTCGATCGAGGTGGCCGGCAACCGTGCCGGGGAGCGCTGCGCTCGTCGCGGCATGACCGGATCCCGAACTCAGGCCTACCCGTTCGAACGTCAGCGTTGCGTTCGCCACTGCCCACCCGCTGTTGCGATCGCCGATCAACGCGTCGTCGGCAACGCGTGCGTCGGTCATGAAGACCTCGTTGAACAGCGCGCGTCCGGTCATCTCCCGGAGCGGCCGGATCTCCACACCCGGTTGGTGCATCTCGATCGCGAAGTAGCTGATGCCCTGATGCTTCGGGGCGTCGACGTTGGTGCGGGCGATCAGCATCCCGAGGTCGGCATAGTGTCCGCCCGACGTCCAGACCTTCTGACCGTTCACGATCCACTCGTCACCGTCCTGATCGGCCCTGGTCTGCAGGCCGGCAAGGTCCGAGCCCGCAACGGGCTCGCTGAACAGTTGGCACCAAGCCTGCCGGCCGGTGACGATGTCGCCGACGTATCGATCGATCTGCTCCTGCGAGCCGTGCATTGCGATCGTCGGCGCGGCGAGCAGGAGCCCGAGGCCACCGGGTGCGGGCAGCGCGCCGTGATCCGAGATCGTCTCGGCGACGCGGTTGGCGTCGTTGCGTGACAACCCCTTGCCGAAGGCGTGCTCGGGTAGCGACGGAGCCGCCCAACCGGCTGGGCCGAGGCGACCCCACCATTCCGCGACCGTCAGGTCGGGATCCCAGTGCTCGTCGAGCCACTCCTGCAGTTCGTCGACGACGTCAGCCATCCACCGATGTTGCCACGACCGGGCGGGAACGGATGGTGTCGGATACCAAGCGTTACGTCGGGTCGGAGTTACAGCGCGAAGAGGTCATCGAGGCCGCTGGACGACGTTGCGCGGTCGTCAGCGAGATCGTCGTCGGGGACGAATGCCGCATAGCCGTCGGTTTCGAGCGTGTCGGCCAATTCCGGACCGCCGGACGTGACGATCCGACCCTTCACCAGGATGTGCACGTGGTCGGGCTTCAACTCGTTGAGCAGCCGGCTGTAGTGCGTGATCGCCAGGACGCCCATGTTGCTGTCGTTGCTCAGGTCTTCGACGCGTCGTGAACAGTCACGCAGCGCATCGATGTCGAGCCCCGAGTCGAGTTCGTCCAGGATTGCGATCTTCGGTTGGAGCACGGCCATCTGCAACGTCTCGTTGCGCTTCTTCTCGCCACCGGACAGATCGACGTTGAGAGGTCGATCGAGGAACCGCTCCTCGAAGTTGATGCGTGCGGCCTCCTCTCGCAGCACGTCGCCGAGATCGGCGGTGTCGCGACCGCGACTCGTCAGCGCCTCGCCGAGCACGTCGTCGAGCATCACGCCAGGGACCTCGGTCGGATACTGCATCACGAGGTGGAGGCCGGCCGTCGCCCGCTCCCACGTCGGGAGCGCCAGGATGTCGACGCCGTCGAGCGTCACGGAGCCCTGCGTCACCTCGTACCCGGGGCGCCCCATGATCACGGCGGACAGGGTGCTCTTGCCCGCGCCGTTCGGCCCCATCACCGCATGCACCTCACCCGACGAGATCGTCAGGTCGATACCGCGCAGGATCTCGGTGCCGCCGACGGTGGCGTGCAGGTTGCGAATTTCCAGGGTGCTCATCCGTCTGCGTCTCCCGTGGCGATCGTCACCAGGATGTGCCCGTCGACCACCGACGCCTCGTACACGTCGATCGGCTGGGTCGCCGGCAGGGTCAGGGGTTGCCCCGTGGTCAGACTGAAGGTGCTGCTGTGCTTCGGGCACTCGAGTTCCCGCTCCGCACACCACACCTCGCCGTCGGACAGCGACACGTTGGCGTGGCTGCAGATGTCGTTCACGGCGAAGACCTCGTCGTCGATCCGCACGACCGCCACCGGCACGCCACCGACCATGAACTTGCGGGCGGTGCCGGACGCGATCTCGTCGAGTGCGCAGACCGTACTGGTCTTGGTGCTGGAGCTCATGCTGCCTCCTCGTCGATCGCGCCGATGTTGAGCTTGGCGGCGACGCGTGCCCGCAGGTCGGCGGCCAGTTCCTGTGCGGGGAGTTGGGAGAGGACCTCGTCGAAGAACCCGAGCACGACGAGGCGCTCGGCGATCTCGGGCCGGACGCCACGACTCTCGAGGTAGAAGCGCTGGTCCTCGTCGATCGGGCCGACCGTCGACGCATGCGAACACTTCACGTCGTTCGTGAGGATCTCGAGGTTGGGCACGCTCTCGGCCCACGCGCCCTTGGACAGCGTGAGATTGCGGTTGGTCTGGTAGGCGGTCGTGCCGCCGGCATGCTCGCGGATCTTGATGAGACCGGTGTAGACGCTCGCCGAGTGATCCTGCACGGCACCTTTGAACAGCAGATCGCTGTGGGTGTGCGGCGCGTCGTGGTCCTGGATCGTCCGGAAATCGTGCATCTGATTGCCGCCGGCGAAGTAGAGGGCGACCTGGCGTGTGGACCCTCCCTGACCGGACAGCCGCGCCTCGGTCCGGACCCTGGCGTAGTCGCCACCGAGTGCGACGGTGGCCAGCAGCGTGCTCGAATCGCGGCCGCCGACGGCCTGCTGGTTGCCGAGCGACCAGGCATCGTGGCTGAGTTCGTTCAACGCCAGGTAGTTGACGCGTGCAGCCTGCCCGGCGGTGAGCTGGAGGACGGGGAGGACGAGCGCGGCCCCGTCGCTCGCCGACACGAATCGTTCGATGACGGTCACCTCGCTGTTGTCGCCCGCCTCGATTACGAGCCGCGGGCAGCTCAGGGCTCCGCCCGCAGGCACGGTGTGCGTGATCGTGATCGTCCCGTCGACGACCTTGCCGGCCGGCACGACGATGCGGACCTGCGACGCGGCGTCACGGTTGAGGTGGGCGAACACGTCGGGCGTCTCGTCAGGGAACAGATCAACGGTGTCGCCGGCGATCTCGACGTGTCCGGTGGGCCCGCTGACGTGTGGCGTGTACGCCGTGAGCTGGTAATTCGACAGGTCGAGGTCACCGATCCGGCTGTACCGCCAGATCTCCTCGTCGGCGGTCGGCAGCTCGATCGAGGCGAGATGGTCGAGATCCAGGACAGTCATCGCCGGGGAATTCTACTATCGCCGTAGGAGAAATCCCCGGGGGTCGGCCCGTGCGGCTGGTTCAGCGGTTGCGTCGGCGCCTGAGGAACCGCCGCACACCGCGCGACCGGCGTTGCTCGTCGAGTTCCTCCCGGTCGACCTCGGCCTTGATCCGTGCGCCGGCCTCGTTCAAAATCTCCTCCGCCTCGTCGAGCAACGCAGCCGCCGTCCCGTCGCCGACACTGGCCGGTTCGGGCGGGGTCGGCGGCACGATCAGCGAACCGTGGGTCCACGCCTGATCGGCGAGTCGCCGCTGGTAGCCGGTGCAGTTGTCGGGGCATCGCCACGGCGCGTCAGGAGCGAGGTCGAGGTTGCATTTGCGCACGGTGTCACCGTTGGCGTACGTACGACTCTCGAAGTTCTTGCACTCCGTGCGCATCGGCATGGTCGCGATCCTACCGACGCCCGTCACCCGGGCTCAGTCAGCCCGACAACCGATCTGAGGTCGGTGCCGACGTCCTGCGAACACGTTCGATGATGCCGCACGTCGGGACGAGGCAACATGAGCCCTGAGGCGAGATCGGTTTGTGTCCTGGCAAGGCGCAGCGAGCCCGAGTTGCCTTTTCGGCAACGAGCGGCGAGATGCAACGCAGCCAGGCGCAAACCGGTTCGCCTCAGTCAGCCGACGGAGCCTTCCATTTGCAGTTCAATGAGGCGACTCCACTCCACGGCGTACTCCATCGGCAGCGTCTTCGTGATCGGCTCGATGAAACCGTTCACGACCATGCCCATCGCCTGCTCCTCGGAGAGACCCCGACTCATCAGATAGAAGATCTGATCGTCCGCGATCTTGGAGACGGTCGCCTCGTGTCCGATCTGCGCATCGCGCTCGCCGATCTCCATGTACGGGAGCGTTTTGGAGATCGAGTCCTCGTCGAGGATCAATGCGTCGCACTCGACGTGGCTCTTCGCGCCGGTTGCACCCTCGTCGACGCGGACTAGACCGCGGTACGTGGTGATCCCGCCGTCCTTGCTGATCGACTTGGAGACGATCTTCGACGTGGTGTTCGGTGCGGCGTGGACCATCTTGGCCCCTGCGTCCTGATGCTGGCCCTTGCCGGCGTAGGCGACCGACAGCACTTCGCCGGTTGCTCCCTCGCCGACCAGGTAGACCGCCGGGTACTTCATGGTCAGCTTGGAGCCGATGTTGCCGTCGATCCATTCCATGTGGCCGTGGGCTTCGACGCGCGCCCGCTTCGTGACGAGGTTGTAGACGTTCGGCGACCAGTTCTGGATGGTGGTGTAGGTGACCCTGGCGTGGGGCTTGACGACGATCTCGACCACGGCCGAGTGGAGTGAGTCCTTCGTGTACACGGGAGCCGAGCAGCCCTCGATGTAGTGGACCTGCGAACCCTCGTCGGCGATGATCAACGTGCGTTCGAACTGACCGGCGCTCTCGGAGTTGATCCGGAAGTACGCCTGGAGCGGCATCTCGACCTCGACACCGGGGGGCACGTAGATGAACGAGCCACCCGACCAGACCGACGTGTTGAGCGCCGAGAACTTGTTGTCGCCCGGCGGGATCACCGTCCCGAAGTACTCCTTGACCAGGTGTGGGTATTCGCGCAGGGCAGTGTCCATGTCGCAGAACAGGATTCCCTGTTCCTCCAGGTCTTCGCGGTTCTTGTGGTAGACGACTTCGCTCTCGTACTGGGCGGTCACGCCGGCGAGGTACTGACGCTCGGCCTCGGGGATCCCGAGCTTCTCGTACGTGCGCATCATCTCTGCGGGGAGCTCGTCCCACTCGGAGACCTGCTCGCCCTTGGGACGCAGGTAGTAGTAGATGTCCTGGAAGTCGATGTCGGGCATGTTGACGGCGAACCACTCGGCCATCGGCTTGCGCTCGAACAACCGCAGGCTGCGCAGCCGAATGTCGGTCATCCACCGCGGTTCGCCCTTCCACCACGAGATCTGCTCGACGACGCCTGGGTTGATGCCCTTCTCGGGTTCGAAGGCGTACTCGACTCCTTCGTCGTTCCAGCCGAGTTCGTACTTGCTGAGATCGAGATCGAATGAGGTCATGATCAGCTCCGTTGTGGGGTCCGAGGGATTTCCACTACGGCCATAGTAACAATCCACACGGGGGACACCCCCGTGTGCCCCTCGAAAACTCCGACCAACTGCTCGACGGGGGACGACCCGTCAGGCGGCTTCGTCTCCGACATCGTCACGGATCTCGATCCGAGCAGCGATCCGGCCGTCGACGGCGATGTCCAGTTCGGCGTCCTTCGGCGGGTCGATCTCGATGAAGATGCACTCGCCCGGACACACCTCGGCCGCCTTCACGACATCGGCCACATGTCGGGCCTTGACCCTCGCCAGACTCCCGGAGCTGCCCGGATCGTTGAGGACCTGCTGATCCTCGACCACGTAGGCGATGCCGTCTTCCAAGAGCGTGAACACATCGTGGCAGTGGTCGACGCACAGACCGTCGCCGGTGCACAGGTCTTGGTCGATCCAGACGCGCATGTCGGTGGCCAAGATACCGCCTACCCTGCTCGACGTGTCAGAGCCATCTGCGAAACGCATCGACCACGTCTGGAATCGACCGACCGGCGATGTGAGCGATCCGTACGCCTGGCTGCGTGATCGCAACGACCCCGACACGCTCGCCTATCTGGAGGCGGAGAACGCCCACGCCGACGAGTGGTTCGCCCGTCACCACGATCTCACCGAGGAGATCTTCGGGGAGATCAAGTCGAGAGTGCAGGAGACGGACATCGCCGCGCCGGTCCCGAAAGCCGACTGGTTCTACTCGGCACGCACCGAGGAGGGGCAGGCGTATCCCATCCACTGCCGGGGTCGATCAGCGGCGACGGCCACCGACGAGCTCGTGCTCGACCAGAACGCCGAGGCCGCCGGCCATGAGTACTTCGACCTCGGAGCGTTCGAACTCAGCCCTGATCACCGGTTGGTTGCCTGGTCGCTCGACACGAACGGTGACGAGCATTACACCCTCCACATCCGGGACATCTCGCACCAGCGCGACCTGGACGACGAGCTGCAGGACACCACGTGGGCCGGCGTCGCCTGGTCGAACGACGGTCACCACCTGTTCTACGTGGAGGCCGACGAGCAGGAGCGCCCCTACCGGGTGATGCGCCATCGGCTCGGCACCCCGCAGTCCGACGACGTGGAGGTGTTCTGCGACCACGACGAACGGTTCTTCGTCGGCATCGGTGCCACGCGCAGCACCGAGTGGATCGTCATCCACTCAGGCAGCAAGCAGTCGTCGGAGTGCTGGCTGGTGCCGGCGGGCGCACCGACGGACGAACCGATCTGCGTGCGCGAACGAGCAGACGATCTCGAATACCAGATCGACCACTGGGGCGATCGGTTCGTGATCGTCACCAATCTCGATGCCGTCGACTTCAAGGTCGTGGAGGCTCCGCTCGACGACCCGGCGGCGTGGACCGACCTGCTCCCCCACCAGCCCGGCCGCCGCATCACCGGTGTCGAACCGTTCGACGGCCATCTCGCCGTCCACGAGTGGAATCAGGCCCAGCCGTCGGTGCGGATCGTGGAGCGTGACGGCTCGAGCCGGATGCTCGAAGTCGACCCCTCACCACACGATCTGAGTTTCGGGCCCAACGAGCAGTGGGAGACGTCGGTGATCCGACTGTCGCACCAATCGCTCACGACTCCGGCTCGCGTGATCGACGTCGATGCCACGACCGGCGCAATCACCGTCGTCAAGCAGACACCCACGCCGAACGTCGACCTCGACCGATACGTGGCTGCGCGCCACTGGGCCACCGCCGACGACGGGACCCTGGTCCCGATCGATGTGGTCCGCCACGTCGACACGCCGGTCGACGGCACCGCCCCCTGCTGCGTCTACGGGTACGGGTCGTACGAGATCTCGATCGCACCGTGGTTCTCGGTGGCGCGCCTCTCTCTGCTCGATCGCGGAACCGTGTGGGCGCTCGTCCATCCGCGTGGCGGCGGTGAACTCGGGCGGTCCTGGTACAACGACGGCAAGCTGCTCAACAAGCGCAACACCTTCACAGACACGCTCGCAGCCTGCGAGTACCTCGTGACGACCGGGGTCGCCGCACGTGACCGGCTCGCGATTCGCGGTGGCAGCGCCGGCGGATTGCTCGTGGGGGCGTGCGTCACGATGGAACCGGAGCGATTCGCGTCGGCCGTCGCCGAGGTGCCGTTCGTCGACGTCACATCCACGATGAGCGATCCGTCACTGCCGCTCACGGTGACCGAGTGGGAGGAGTGGGGCGATCCGCGCGCCGAACCGTTCGCGTCCTACATCAGCGGGTACGCGCCGTACGACAACACGGTCGCCGCTGACTACCCGGCGCTGATGATCACGGCCGGCCTCAACGACCCGCGTGTGAGCTTCCACGAGCCGGCCAAGTGGGCGGCCAAACTCCGCGAGGTCCGCACGAACGATGCCGCCCTCGTGCTGCGCACCGAGATGGGCGCCGGGCACGGTGGGCCGAGTGGGCGCTACGAAGCGTGGCGGGACGAAGCGCGTGTCGCGACGTTCCTCATCGTGACCACCTGAGCGACCAGCAATCACGTCCAGATCGCGAGGACGCCGAGCGCGATCAGCGCGGCGTTCCGGAGCAGGTGCGTCGGGCCGATCGGCTGTGCCGACCAGGCGCCGAAGCAGGCGCACGCCGGCCGCCGTCCCTGCGACAGTCTCAGCGCGATCAGCACACTGAACGCCAGAAGCAGCGCGATCGCGGTGATCGCCGGGACCGGGTCGCCGAGCTGGACGACGAGTGCTGCCCCGGTCGCGAGTTCGAACCACGGCAGGATCGGCACGACGAGCGTGGGTGCACCCAAGTCAGCGGCCTGCTGCGGCCAAGCCGGGCCGGCGGCGAGCTTCGAACCTCCCGCCACGAGGAACGCGATCCCGAGCAGGACCGATGCGACTGCACCCACCGCACTCACGTGCCGACGTGCAGCGTGAGCCCTTCGCTCGCTGCGACCACGTGCGTCGACGTTCCCTTCGATCGAGCACGTGCGATCTCCAGCGTCGCGTCAACGGCGGCATCGTCGTGGCCGGGGTCGTGATGGAACAGGGCGAGTTCGCGCACGCCTGCTTCGACTGCGAGCCACGCTGCGTACTCAGCGGTGCAGTGCCCCCACGTCGACTTCGCCGCGAACTCCTCGCGGTTGTACTGCGCATCGTGAATCAGGAGGTCGACGCCGTCACACAGCTCGAGTGCGTTGTCGGTCGCCTCGTACACATCGACACCGGGCTGCTGGTGATCGCTCATGTAGGCGACAGAGCATCCTGCGTAGTCGAGTCGGTAACCCAAGGTGTTCCCGACGTGGGGGATCAAACGAGACTTGACCGACACGTCGCCGATCTCGAAGTCATCGTCGCCCTTGGCGTAGAAGGAGATGTTGCCCGGGAACTCGTCGACGCCGATCGGGAACATCGGTGGGCCGAGCGCGGCGCTGATCACCGAGTCGACCGAGTCGCCGGTCTCCTGCACGGGGGCGTAGAAGTCCAGATGGTTTCCGGCGCACAGCAGCGGCGGGAAGAACGGAAGACCCTGGATGTGGTCCCAGTGGAGGTGCGTGATCAGGCAGCTCCCGGTGAAGACCTCGCCGGTCCTGCACTGCAGTCCGAAGTAGCGAGCTCCGGTTCCGAGGTCGAACAGGATCGGATCATGACCCGGGATATCGACGGAGACGCACGACGTGTTGCCGCCGTATCGGGCGATCTCGTCGCCGTGACACGGCGTCGAACCGCGCACGCCGTGAAACATGATGTCAAGACCTGGCCCAGAGATGTCGCCACAGTACCCCTCGGCGCGCCGACGGAAACTGCGGAGGCGTTGCCGTCCCGGCACGTGCTGTTCGGATCAGAGCGCAGCAGCGAGGCTTGCGGCCGCGGCGGCGACCCCGGATCGTGGGAGCTCGGCACCCATCGACGTCAACGCGACTTCGATTGCGCCGACGACGCCCAGCACCATCGGCGCGTTGACGTGTCCCATGTGCCCGATCCGGAACGACGAGCCGCCGAGGTCACCGATGCCGGCGCCGAGGGTGACGCCCAGCTGCTGGCGACACAGCTGCGAGACCTCGGTGGCGTCGATCGAGCCGCACTGCACGTTGGTGACCGAGTTCGCGCGCTCAGCAGGTTCGGACACGTAGAACCCGATCTGACCGCCTTGCGACCAGGCGTCGACGGCGGCCCGCACGGCCGCACCCAACGCCCGGTGGCGGGCCCAGCGCGCCTCCAGGCCTTCCTCGTCGATCATCAGCAGGGCCTCACGCAGACCGAACAGGTGCGACACCGGCGGCGTGCCACAGAAGCGCAGGTAGTGAGGACCGTCCTCGGTGCGGTACGTCCAGTCCCAGTAACGCGTCCGGAGATCTGCGTCTTCGTGCGCCGTCCTGGCCCGCGGTCCTGGCCACACGATGCCGAGCCCCGGCGGCGTCATGAGCCCCTTCTGCGACGCCGACAGGACGAGGTCGACACCCCACTCGTCCATGAGGAACGGCTCGCATCCGATCGAGGCGATGCCATCGACCATCAGCAGCGCCGGATGGCCTGCGGCGTCGAGGGCGGCGCGAAACGCCGGAATGTCGTTGCGCACCGACGACGCCGTGTCGACGTGGGCGATCAGCACGGCCTTGATCTCGTGGCCGGTGTCTGCGCGCATTCGCTCCTCGAACTGATCGGGGTCGTTCGCCCGGCCAGGGTCCGCGGCGACGAGCTCGACCCGGATCCCGTTGAACGCAGCCATCTCACCCCAGATCTCCGCAAACCGACCACAGTCCAGGACAAGGACCAGGTCGCCCTTCGACAGGGTGTTCGCGAGCGTCATCTCCCACGCCGCGTGCCCGTTGCCGATGGTGACGATCGGGCGCTGCGTGGTACCGACGAGGGTGGGGAGGGCGTCGAACACGGCGTCGGTCACGGCGAGCAGGTCGCCGTCGTAGATGTCGGGCATCGAACGGTGCATCGCCGCGAGCACGCGGTGCGGAACAACGGACGGTCCGGGGATGGCCACGATCTCGGGGCCGGCTGCGAGGGAGGTCACGCGGGGAGTCTGGCAGTCGATCGTGGCGTCAGTCGAAACGCAGCTCGACGGTACCGATTGCACTGAACTCGGCGGTCACCGTTTCGCCCGAGGCAGCTTCGAACACGTCGGTCGTGACCCCCGTGGTCACGAGGTCGCCGGCGCACAGTGACCGGCCGAATCTGGGCAGCTCGTCCGCGAGCCACGCCATCACGGTGAGCGGATGTCCCAGGACGGCCGCACCGGAGCCGGTCGTGACGGTTCGGCCGTCGACGCGGACCTCGACCGAAGTTGACGACAGGTCGAGGTGACGCCAGTCCGTGACGGGATCACCGTGCACCCACCACCCGTGAATTGCATTGTCGGCTGCGACCGCCAGTGCACCCACCGCCCAGGACACGAATCGGTGATCGACGATCTCGATTGCCGGGATCACCGCATCGATGTGATCGGCGATCGTTTCGTGCGTGTGCCCTTCGGCGATCTCCGCGACGTCGCGGCCGATCCGAAAGGCGATTTCGGCTTCGACCACGCGATGGACGAACCGATCGGTCTCGAGCGTCGCCCCACTCGCAGAGGTCGTCGGGGCGAGCAGCCGCCCGAAGAGCGGCCGGTCGATCGACAGTGCGGCCTGCGCGACCAGGCTCGTGCAGGCGACCTTGTAGCCGATCGGTCGACTGCCGCCTGACAGTGCCGCGACCACGTCATCCTGGACGGCGTATGCGGTCTCCAGATCCGGGGGTCGGAGATGGGCGGGGAGGTCGGCTTCGACGCGCTGTTCACGCCGCATGCCGAGCAGTTCGTTCGCCGCCGCTCGCACGTCGACGCTCGGATCGGTCGGGGACATGGCAGCTGTCTAGCCGATCGGCAACAGGGCCCGGCCTGTCGGGCAGGCCCTCCGTCAAATTGTGCCGCTCGCCATCACAGCCGCCGCGGCACGCCGCCCGGACATGAAGGCGCCGTGCACCGTACCGAAGTGCTCCGGCACCGTGTGCTCGCCGGCGAAATGCAGGCGGTCGGATGCCGGTCGTGCGAGCGCCTCCATGTCGTCTGGGCTCCCACCGATCGGGATGTAGCTGTACGAGCCGTGTGCCAATGGATCGGTGGTCCAGTCGGTCATGTGGACGGCGATCGGGTCGGGTGCGTCGGGCAGCATCGTGCGCAGCACGGCGAGCGCGAGTTCGGCTCGCTCGTCGAGCGATCGTTCGTGCATGCCCGATGTTGCGAGCGGGTTGTAGAACGCGATCAGTGTCGGCGCCCCGGCATGGTGCGACGTGTCGATCCAGCTCGGGAACCGGTGGTCGTCGGACACGAAGGTCAGGCGTCGGGCTGATTCGGGCCAGAACCGTTCCTCGAACCGGAACACCGCCTTTTCGAGGTTGGCCATGGCGAGACGTCGGGCGGCGAGAACGTGATCGTCCAACGGTGGAACGATCGTGATCTGTTCGCGCTGGATCACGGTGAGAGGAACGGCGACGACGACCCGATCGCACTCGTACGTGGAACAATCAGTCGTGACAGCGGCTCTGGCGCGGTGGTCGACGGTGATCGCCGTCTCACCGAGACGGACGTCGAGTTCCGCTGCCAGGTGGGCGACCAGACCGGCGTACCCACCGTACAGCATCACGTTCCCCCCGGCATGGTCGACGTATCCGGCGGTACCCGCAACGGAGACCCGGTCGGGCAGGCCGGCGATGTTGAGCGTCGCCTCCAACCACTCGATGCCGAACCGTGCGACGTGCGCCTGCTGCCCGTCGAGGCGACGGTCACCGACATACCACTCCGCTGCGTCGCGGTAGCTCGCAGCCGAATCGAGCACCGCTGCAGCCTCGGCCGGCACGAAGTCGGCGTGCGTCGCAACGAGTGTCGCCACGACGTCGGCTGTCGCCCACCCTTCGTGCTCGACGAACACCGCAGGCCCGTCCCCCATGCGCCGTCGTTCCGCCATGTCAGGCCGGCATCGCGCACTTCCGTTGCGAGCGGATTCCCGAACGGGCCGTGGATCCATGACCCGCCGACGTCGACCAGAGCGCCCGCGACCTCGATCGTCCAGGTGCGGCCGCCGATGCGGTCGCGGGCTTCGACGACCGTCACGTCGGCCCCCGCTCGCATCAGGTCGCGAGCGGCCGTGAGCCCTGAAACTCCGGCGCCGACGACGATCACCCGCACGGTTCCACCTCAGGCATGGAGATCGCGCAGGATCTGCTTGCTGGCGAGCCAACCTGGGCCGCCGCTGACGCAACCACCAGGGTGCGTGCCCGACCCGCACTGGTAGTAGCCGGCGATCGGGGTGCGGTACTGGTTCCACCCGGGTGCCGGCCGGAAGAAGTACATCTGCGGCGCAAGGAACTCACCGTGGAAGATGTTGCCCTCCGGCAGGCCGGCGACCGTCTCGATGTCGAGCGGCGTCACGATCTCGCGTTGGAGCACGAGATGCCCGAACCCCGGGAAGAACGATTCGAGCGTGGCCTGCACGTTGTCGGCCATCTGCTCGCGCTCGGCATCCCACGTACTGTCCTTCAGGTGATACGGCGTGTACTGGATGAAGCACGACATCACATGCTTGCCGGGCGGCGCCATGTCCGGGTCGATCGTCGACTGGATCGCCCCGTCGATGTACGGTCGGCTCGAGTACCAGCCGTACTTGGCCTCGTCGAACGCCCGCTCGAGATACTCCATGGTCGGCCCGATGTTGGTGAACCCGCGGAACATGTCGCCACGATCCCCGAGCGACGGGTACGTCGGAAGGCCGTCGAGCGCGAAGTTCACCTTCGACGACGTCCCCTGGTATCGGTAACGGCGGAGACTGTCGACGAGATCGGTCGGGAGTTCGCGCTGGTCGACGAACTTCGTGAACGTCCGGCGCGGGTCGGCCGCCGACACGACGACCTTGGCTCGCAGTTCGGTGCCGTCCACGAGCGCGACACCGGTCGCCCTGCCCTGCGTGGTGATCACCTGTTCGACCTCGGCACCGAGCTTGATCTCGGCGCCGAATGCCTTCGCCGCAGTTGCGAGCACCTGCGTGAAGCCTCCGTTGCCGCCCTTGTGGAACGCCCATGATCCGAAGTGGCCGTCGTGCTCGCCCATCCCGTGAAAGAGCAGGACGAGGCCCGACCCCTGCGACATCGGCCCGATCTCGTTCCCGATGATCCCCGACGACGCCAGGTAGCCCTTGATGATGTCACTGTCGAAGTAGTCGTCGAGGAAGTCGGCCGCGCTACCGGTCAGGAGCCTGACGAGGTCGTGCAGCACCTTGGGCTCCACGCCGCGCAGATGTCCAGCGAGTTCGGCCATCTCGGCCAGTCCGTCTGCCGACCTGTCGAAGAGATTCGGAGGCACCTTGTCGAACAGCGGTTTGACGGCCCGCACAACCATCTCGATGTCGTGCCCGTACTGGTCGTAGGCATCGGCGTCGTGCGTCGAGTGGCGGGCGATCTCCTTGAGGTTCTCGTTGCGGTCCTGACCCATGACGAGGCTGTCGCCGTTCTCCATCGGGCAGAACGACGACGGCATCAGCAGGGGCATGAAGCCGTGTTCGACGAGGTTCAGTTCGTGGATGATGTTCGGTCGGAGGAGACTGAGCGCGTACGAGAACGTCGTGAACTTGAACCCGGGTCGGAGTTCCTCGGTGATCGCCGCGCCGCCGACGAGGTGGCGTCGTTCGAGGATCAGTGTCCGGAGACCGGCCTTTGCCAGGTAGGCGCCGTTCACCAACCCGTTGTGACCACCGCCGATGACGATCGCGTCGTATTCGGTGCTCGTGCTCATGTGGTGCCTCCATCGTTCGGGCCGGGCATCGCAGTCTTGCGGGGCGGAGCGAAGAAGGGGGTTCGAACCACTGCTGCGCCGACCCGGACGTAGCGGTGGTTGACGGTGAACTCGAGGTGCACCCGACTGCCAGGCACCGCGAGGTCCGGTCGCACGCGCGCCAGCGCGATGTGTCGTTGCAGGACCGGCGAGAACATGAAGCTCGTGGCGTACCCCACCCGACTCGCCTCGTCGTCGTAGACCATCATGTCCTCGTGCACCGGGAGATGGTCTTTGGGCGGCACCATGCCGGCCCCCGTGAAGGTCCGGTCGAAATCGTCCCAGTCGACGACCAGGCCCATCATCTTCCAGCGTGACGTCGATTCGTCGCGCTCGCGGCGCAGCGCTCGGCGGCCGACGAACGGCCGGGTGTCGTCGTCGATGCCGTTCAGCATCCACCCGAGCCCGAGTTCGAGCGGCGTCGAGCGGTGCTCGTCGTTCTGGGCGAGCCGGCTGGCCTCGAAGTCGACGTTGATGAGCAGGAGCCCGGCTTCGATCCGCGCCATCAGGAGCGCGGTCTGGCCGAAGGGGAGCAGACCGTGGGGTGTGCCTGCGTCGAAGACCGCGTCCCAGACCGACGCTGCATCGGCTGCGTCGCAGTAGATCTCGAACCCGAGATCGCCGGTGAATCCCGTTCTCGCGATGGTGACTGCGGCGGCGCCGATCTTGGCGGGCGTGTGCTCGAAGAAGCCGAGCCTGTCGACCTCGGGCGCCAACCCGGAGAGGATCACTCGGCTGCGGGGGCCCTGCACGGCAAGCACCGCGATCTCATCGGTGACCTCGGTGATCTCGACCCGATCGCTGCCGCGCAGGTTCTCCAGGTAGGCGAGGTTCGGTTCGGCGGCGGTGAGCAGGAACTCGTCGGCCGAGTACCGCACGACCACGCCGTCCTCGTTCACGTAGCCGCGATCGTCGCACCAGATCGTGTACTGCGCCTGGCCTGGCAGGCAGGTCCGGATGTCGCGGGTGAGCACGCCGCCGAGAAAGCGCTCAGCGTCCGGGCCGACGATCCGGTACTTGTAGAGCGGCGAGGAGTCGAAGGCGCCGGCGGCGTTGCGAATCGCGACGTACTCGAACTTCTCCGACATCTGGTACTTGTCGACGACGAGGTGCCCCGCCCAGTGGCTCCACAGCGAGGTTTCGTTGGCGGTCGCGACCCGGTCGTGGAACGGTGTCCGCCTCGGCATGGGCCGGACCATATCGCGTTGTTGGACAAGCGCGCAACGGCGGCCTATCGTGCAACCCGATGGCCCGACTCCAGCCGCATGAACGACGCGATGCGATCGTGCAGGCGACGCTGCGTGTCGCCCGCTCGCAGGGGCTCGGTGCCACGACCGTGCGCGATGTCGCGCGCGAGATGGGTACGTCGAGCGGGCTGATCCATCACTACTTCGACTCGATGGACGATGTGCTCGCGGCTGCGTTCGAGCACGCCGCCGGTCGTGACCTGGAACGGGCGCGGGACGCGGTCGCGGCCGAGCACGACCCGCACTCGCAGCTGGAGGCGTTCATGCACTGCTACGCCCCGGCCCAATCGGACTGGACGATGCAGCTGTGGCTCGATGCGTGGGCCGAAGCGGCACGCCGACCTGCGGTGCAGGCGGTGTCGCGCCGCCTGAACCGTGCCTGGCAGGCACTGGTTCGCGACATCATCGTCGCCGGCGTCGCCGGTGGCTGCTTCCGGGCGGACGACCCCGAGGCTGCGGCCTGGCGGCTCCTGTCGATGCTCGACGGTCTCACGCTCCAGGTCGTCGCCCACGGCACGCTGATCTCGCGCGCCGACGTCGTTGCGTGGGCCGGCGATGCGGCTCACCGCGAACTCGGCATCTCGATCGACGCCCGCCGACCGTAACGGATGGTGTCGGATACCAACCGTGTACCACGATCGTGAACGGCTCCGGCTCGGCACTCGGACGGCTCGACGCCGTCCTCTGCGAGTCGCTGCCGACCGACGCCGACGACGCTTCGTGGCTGCTGTGGATCGAGACGTGGGGCGAGACCCGTCGCAGCGACGCACTCCGGTCGGTCATGGGAGAATTGGACGCCCACGAGAACGCCGCGGTCGCCCACCTGATCGGGCTCGGAGTGGCGGCCGGCGAGTTCACCTGCCCCGATCCGACGGCAGCCGCGTCCCGTCTGACCGCAGTCCGAGATGGGCTCGCGATCGACCGGAGACTCTTCCATCGCGACCTGCCCGTCAGACGCTGTCGCCACCCAACTCCGCAGCTCGATCGGGCACGAACTGGGGCTCGTACCCGACACATACAGTTCGGCGGTGCCCGGTCGCACCGCGAGCGTGTAGCGAACGCATCGCGTCTCGTCGTACGGCTCGACATATCGACTGCTCGCCGGATTATCGTCACCACGCCGCAGCGTCGCGGGCGCCGGTTCTCGAAGGGATGAATGTGAGCGAGCCGTGGGGCCCCCATGCCCGTTTCGGTGGACCGGCGGTCGGATCGGTGATGGCGCTCCTCGCCGGCTCGGTGTGGAGCTTCGGCGCAGTGACCGCCCGCCTCGCCGACGGCGCCGATGCGTTCCAGTACCTCCTGTGGCGATCGGTCGGGATCATCGTGGTGATCGAGGGCTGGCGGTTGATCCGCAGACGTTCGAGTCACACGGTCACCGCGTTCACCTCCGGGCCACGCATGGTGGCTGCCAACGCATGCCTCCTCCTGGCGTCACTCGGCTTCGTGTACGCCGTCAAGTCGACGTCGGCATCCACCGCAGTCTTTCTCGGGTCGACCACGCCGCTGTTCGGCGTCCTCACGGCACGCGTGTTCCTCGGCGAACGTGCGAACTGGCGCACCATGAGCGCGATCGTGGTCGCCTTCGTCGGCCTGTACATCATGGTGTCCGCGAACTTCGAAACCGGAGACATCATCGGCAATCTCGCCGCGCTCACGGCGGCGATCGGTTTCGCCGGCTACACCACGATCGTCCGGTCGGCACCCGATCGCGACTGGTCGCCCGTCCTGCCGGGCTACAGCGTGTGGATGATCGCGATCTGTGCGGTGGTCATCGTCGCCCACGGCGACCGACTCGCCCCCGCCCCACCCGACGTCGCATGGGCGCTCCTCCACGGCGCACTGTTCATCGTCGGCGGCACGTTCCTGTACAACGGGGCGTCCAAGCACGTACCGGCATCGGCGATGACGGTCTTCGTCCAGTCGGAGATGGTGCTCGTGCCCGTGTGGGCATTCCTCGTGCTCGCAGAACGACCGGCGCCGACGACGCTGGTCGGTGGCGCACTGATCCTCGTCGCAGTCGTCGGCAAGGCGTGGCTCGATCACCGGTTCGAGCAGTCAGCCACGATCGACCGGCACCCGACGCCCGGTGACGAGTGTGGGCGAGGCATCCGGAACGGAGCTCAGGTCGACGATCTTGCCGCCACTTTCACAGGATGCGCTAAAGTCGAGGAATGGCCGGTGAACTCTACGATCCGATCGCCAACCCGTATGCGCCGGGGGCCGGTACACCGCCGCCGGCGCTCGTCGGCCGGGACGCGATCCTCGAACGGGCCGACGTCGCCCTCCGACGCCTGAAAGCGGCGCGTTCCAGCCAGCACCAGCTGATCACCGGCCTCCGCGGCGTCGGCAAGACCGTGTTGCTCGGCAAGCTGTCCGCCCTGGCGCAGCATGTCGGCTACCGCGTGATCCGCATCGAGGCGGTCGGTGGCGACGACACGTTGCGGTCACTGCTGCGTCAGGCGCGTCGGATCCTGGAAGATCTCGAACGCAGCCAGAAGGTGACGCGTGCGCTCCGCTCGATCGAATCCGTGGCGATCACCCTGGCCGGCGCCGGGTTCACGATCGAGCGTTCGGCTGCCACACCCGATCGCGAGGCACTCTCGGATGTGATCGTCGATCTCGCCACGGCTGCGGCCGATCATGACCTCGGGGTGCTGATCGCGATCGACGAGGCCCAGATGATCGGGGCCGACGATCTGCGGCGTCTGCTGGCCGGTGTCCACCGGTGCGGTCAGGACGGACTGCCCCTGGCCTGCCTGCTCGCCGGGTTGCCCAACCTCGTCGGGGAGGTCGCCAAGGCTGCGACCTATGCCGAGCGGATGTTCACGGTGGCCGATCTGGGCCCGCTCACCCCCGCCCAGGTCACTGCGGCGGTTGTCGAACCCGCCGTGGAGATCGGCGTCGACTGGACCGCGGAGGCCACCGATGCGATCGTGGATCACTCCGACGGCTTCCCGTTCTTCGTCCAGACCTGGGCGTATCACACGTGGAACGTGGCGACCGACAGCCCGATCTCGGGCGATGACGTCGCACGGGCCCAGCCCCATGCCGACCATGCGCTGGACTCGTCGTTCTTCGCGGCACGGATCGCCCGGATCCCCGCGTCCGAGGTCTCCTACGTGCAGGGGCTCGCCTCGCTCGGTGCCGGCCCGCACCGATCGGGAGCGGTGGCCGAAGCGGTCGGGATGCAGACGTCGCAGGTGGCGGCGTTCCGGGAACGGCTGATCGGCGAGGGCGTGATCTACGCGCCTCGGTACGGCTGGGTCGAGTTCGCGATCCCGCACTTCGATCGCTACGTCCGCCGTGCCCTCCCCTCGCA
The DNA here is from genome assembly GCA_039921745.1 of Ilumatobacteraceae bacterium. GTDB lineage: Bacteria > Actinomycetota > Acidimicrobiia > Acidimicrobiales > Ilumatobacteraceae > Ilumatobacter. Next base: position 54,538 of record JBDSBE010000126.1, read on the forward strand.
CCCGCCGGTGGGGCACGGGTAGCCTGCTCCTGACCATGGCGCACGAATTCATCTATTCCTGTTACAAACTCGCCCGGCACTATCCGCCGGACAAGACGGTGTTGGAGAACATCTCGCTGTCGTTCTACCCCGGCGCCAAGATCGGTGTGATCGGGTCGAACGGGGCCGGCAAGTCGAGCCTCCTCAAGATCATGGCCGGCCTCGACGACGGCTTCTCGGGCGACGCCCGCCTGACCCCCGGGTTCACCGTCGGCTACCTGTCCCAGGAGCCCGAGCTGGATCCGTCCAAGGATGTCAAGGGCAACGTGATGGTCGGCGTCGCCCAGGTGCAGTCGATCATCGACGAGTACAACGCCGTGATGGCGCAGTGGGCCGAGCCCGACGCCGACTACGACAAGATCGGCAAGCAACAGGCCGCGCTCGAAGACAAGATCGCCGCCGCCGATGCCTGGTCGCTCGAACGCAACGTCGAGATCGCGATGGACGCGCTGCGCTGCCCGCCCGACGATGCCGACGTCTCCACCCTGTCCGGCGGCGAGAAGCGACGAGTCGCACTGTGCCGCCTGCTGCTGTCGCGCCCCGATCTCCTGCTGCTCGACGAGCCGACCAACCACCTCGACGCGGAGTCGGTCAACTGGCTCGAGCGATTCCTCCAGGAGTACGCCGGCACCGTCGTCGCGATCACGCACGACCGCTACTTCCTCGACAACGTCGCGCAGTGGATCCTCGAACTGGACCATGGCAAGGGCATCCCGTTCGAGGGCAACTACTCGTCGTGGCTCGAGCAGAAGCAGGAGCGGTTGGCGCTCCAGGAGAAGTCGAACGTCGCCCGCCGGCGCGCGTTGGAGCGCGAACTCGAATGGGTGCGGATGTCGCCGAAGGCGCGCCAGTCGAAAGGCAAGGCCCGCCTCGCCGCCTACGACAAGCTCCAGTCCGAGGCCGAGGCGGAACGGGACACGTCCAACACGTTGGAGATCGCGATCCCGCCCGGCCCCCGCCTCGGCGACACGGTGATCGAGGTGTCGGGCCTCAAGAAGGGTTTCGGCGACAAGCTGCTCGTCGAAGACCTCTCGTTCACGCTGCCGCCCGCCGGGATCGTCGGCATCATCGGCGCCAACGGTGCCGGCAAGACCACGCTGTTCCGCATGATCACCGGCCTCGACCAGCCCGACGACGGCTCGATCAAGATCGGCGACACCGTGCAGCTCAGCTACGTCGACCAGTCTCGCGACGATCTCGCCGCCGACAAGACCGTCTACGAGGAGATCACGGAGGGCGTCGAGCACATGGTCGTCGGCAACCGCGAGATCCATGGTCGCGCCTACGTTGCGAGCTTCAACTTCAAGGGCACTGATCAGCAGAAGCTCGTCGGGAACCTGTCCGGCGGAGAGCGCAATCGTGTGCACCTCGCAAAGCTGCTCAAGTCCGGCGGCAACGTGCTGCTCCTCGACGAGCCCACCAACGACCTCGATGTCGACACGCTGCGCGCGCTCGAGTCAGGGCTCGAGTCGTTCCCCGGGTGCGCGGTGGTCATCAGTCACGACCGCTGGTTCCTCGACCGCATCGCCACCCACGTGCTCGCGTTCGAGGGCAACAGTCAGGTGCGCTGGTTCGAAGGCAACTTCACCGAGTACGAGGAGTACAAGCGCAAGGAGCTGGGCGAGTCGGGCGATCAGCCCCATCGCATCAAGTACAAGAAGCTTGCCTGACGGAGCGGCTACTCCCCCGTCGACCCGTCGATCGATTCGCGGATCAGATCGGCGTGACCGGCGTGGCGGGCGTACTCCTCGATCATGTGGACCGTGATCCAGCGCAGCGTCGGCGTGCCGCCGCTCGCCTGCGGCACCGCGGCCAGGCGGTCGAACCCACCGTCGGCGAACGCCTCGGCGAAGCACGAACGGGCCCGTTCGACGGATCGATCCCAGAGTTCGATGATCGATTCGGGCGCGTCGTCGACAGCCGAGTGCCAATCCCAGTCCCCATCTGCCTCCCAGTCGACCGAGCGCCACGGTTCGGCCTCCTCATGGCCGAAGAGTCGACACGAGAACCAGTAGTCCTCGACGAGCGCAAGGTGTTTGAGGAGCCCGCCGAGCGTCATCGACGACGCAGCGGCCGTCGCGTTCATCTGGGCCGCGTCGAGCCCGTCGCACTTCCATCGCACGGATGCGCGGAGGAATTCGAGGAACCCGATCAGGGTCGCCTTCTCGTCGCCGTCGAGCGGAGGCTCCGGCCGCATCTCGTCGTCGGGAAGGTCTGCCATCTCGCCGACGATACCGGCGGCCGCACGGGCGGCCGGACGCAGTTACCGCGGCGTCGCGACGAGTTCGTCGATCGTGGTCACCCTCGCGTCGCCGGCGTCCGGCGACCAGGCGGGTCGGTCGGGGCGGCCCACGGCGATGAACGGTACGCCGGCGGCACGCGCGGTCTGCAGATCGTGGTGACTGTCGCCGACGTACAGGAGGTCGGCCGGCGTCAATCCCCACGCCTCGGCGAGCCCGAGCAGCACCGCGGGATCGGGTTTGACGGGTCCTTCGTCGTCGCCGCATCGGAGCGCGTCGACGAGATCGAGCACCCCGAGCGTGCCGAGTTCCACGACCGTGTTGGTTCGGCCGTCGGACGTCGCGATGCCGATCAGTCGACCGTCGGCGGCCAGTCGGCCGATCGTTGCGGCGACACCGCCGAGCGGGGTCAGAGCGCCCGGACGCGCCGAACTTTCGGCTGCGGTCACGATCGCATCTGCGTCCGTCGCGCTCACTCCTCGATCGACGAGCTCGTCGGTCACCAACCGCCGGATGTGGGGGCCGGTCTCGACCGCCGCGGGCAGTTCGGGGACGAGCCCCTCAGCGGTGACACCGAGGATCGAACGCAGCGAACCAGCGAGCGTGCGTTCATCGACACGCTGCGTCACGGCGTCGATGAACGACTCGAAGAACGGCAGCCAGCGGGCGTCGAGATCGGTCAGCGTGCCGTCCTTGTCGAACACGACGGCGCGCGCTCGTCCGACGAGGGCGGCGACCGACGTCATGGTGCCGACGTCATGGTGCCGACAGGCGACTGACGTCGAGGTCGATCCACACGGGCTGGTGATCGGACCCGGCGGCTTGTTCGTCGATGCCGGCAGCGACGACCGCGTCGGCGAGGCCGGGCGTCACGAACAGGTAGTCGAGTCGTGTTCCCGACTCGAAGTTCGTCGACTCGTCCCACCACGTGATGCCGTCGGTGATCTCGCGACCGACGAGCGGCCACGTGTCGACCAGGTGATCCGACGTCATCGTCGGCCCGTAGTAGTAGTCGGGCGCCCCCGTCATCCGGATGTACGCCGGAGACCCCGGCAGCATGTTGCAGTCGCCGAGCACGATGAACTCGGCGGGGACAGCCGGCGACCGACCCATGATCCGGGCCGGGCCGGTTGCCGCGGTGCCGTGCCGCTCGGCGGCGAACGCGAAGTCGAGCAGATGTCCGACCTCCTCGACGCGCCGCCGCTCCAGCAGGTGTTCGAGGTGGACCACATACACCCGCAGCGGACCGTCCGGGTGGTCGATCACCGCTTCGAGCGCACCACGCTGCAGCGAGAGCACGTCGAACGTGCGGATGCGAGGGAACAGCTGGAGACGCATCGACGCGATCGGCCACCGACTGAACAGCATGTTGCCGAACTGCCGTCGACGGTTCAGCACGACACCGTTGTCGCCGACCGTCGATGCATCCATGTCGGCAGGCGCGCCGTACACGCAGTAGAACTCCCCGAGCAGCCCCTCCAGAACCGCCGGCTGGTCGTCGTCGGGGGCCGGCGGCAGGTGCCGGGTGACCTCCTGGAGACCGATGATGTCGGCACTGCGCACCGTGTCGGCGATGCGGGCGAGGTCGAACTCGCCGTCCTTGCCGCGCGAGTACTGGATGTTGTAGGTGACGATCCTGACCGGCGCGCTCACCGGGAGTCGACCGATCGGTCGTCGCCGCCCCCGCCGCCCCCGCCGCCCCCGCCGCCGCCGCCGAAGTCGGGGATGCGCGGCGTGTCGGACAGCAGTTGTCGCGTGTAGTCTTCCTGCGGGTTCGTCAAGGTGTCAGCCGCCGAGCCGAGCTCGACGATCCGCCCCTCGGACATCACGGCGACCCGCTGCGCGATCGATCGGACGAGCGGCAGGTTGTGCGTGACGAACAGCATCGCCAGACCGAGTTCACGCTGCAGGTCGACGAGCAGTTCGATCGTCGCCGCCTGCACCAGCACGTCGAGCGCCGAGGTGACCTCGTCGCAGATCAGCACCTGCGGTTCGCTGACCAGCGCGCGTGCGATGGCCACGCGCTGGCGCTCGCCTCCGGAGAGCTGGTCGGGGTACCGGTCGCCGTACGCGGCGCTGAGCGACACCCGTTCGAGCATCCGGTCGACCTGGCGCCGGATGTCAGACTTGTCTGCGCCGGCGATCGCGAGCGGGCGCGCGATCGAGTCCGCGATCGACCGACGAGGATGGAGCGAACTGTACGGATTCTGGAACACGTACTGGATCGACAGGCGCTGTCGGACAGGGCGGTCACGAGCGGACTTCGCCAGCGATGCACCGTCGAGCACGATCTCACCGGTCCACTCGTGATGGAGGCCGCCGATCGAGCGCGAGAGCGTGCTCTTGCCCGAGCCCGACTCACCGACCAGCGCGACACACTCGCCACGGGCGATCTCGAATGACACATCGTGCACGACCCGCGTGCCGGAATATCCGGCATCCACGGCCAGCAGGCCGAGCGCCACGTCCTCGCCGCCCACATGGGACGACCCGGCCGACGCCCTCCGTTCGGTCCGCTCGGGGACGGCGAACGGGTGGAAGCAGCGAACGTCGTGGGAGTCCGACCCGGCGACGGTCTGCACGGCCGGGAACGACGCGCGGCACTCGTCGGTGGCGACCTCGCATCGCAGCGCAAAGGTGCATCCCTCCGGCCGGGAGCCCGGGGACGGCGCCCGGCCACCCAGCCCGACGAGTTCGCGATCGCTCCCCATCTCCGGCGCAGCCGCAACCAGATACCTCGTGTAGGGATGGGCAGACCGCGCGAAGATCTCAGCCGTCTCGGCCTGCTCGACGATCCGGCCCGCATACATCACGGCGACACGATCGGCGAGGGTGGCGACAACTGCGAGATCATGGGTGACGTAGAGCGCTGCGACGCCGTGCATCGAGGCGAGCGATCGGATCGTCTCGAGCACGTGGGCCTGGGTGCTCACGTCGAGACCGGTCGTCGGCTCGTCGAGCACGATCACCGCCGGTCGGGCCGCGAACGCCATCGCCAAGCCGACGCGCTGCTGCTGCCCGCCCGAGAGCTGGTGCGGGTATCGGCGCAGGAACGCGGTGTCGGTCGGCAGGTTGACCTCGGAGAACACCTCTGCCAGGCGGGCACGTCGCGCCTGGTCGTTTCCGAAGCCGTGGGTCTTGAGCACCTCCAGCACCTGGGTGTCGATCCGCAGCGCCGGGTTGAGCGACGTGCCGGGATCCTGGGGCACGTAGCTCACGAGCCGCCCGCGTGCGTGACGCAGCGACTTGGCGTCCAGTTCGAGGACGTTGGCGCCCTCGATCGTCACGGTGCCCGCGGCGACGGCAACCCCCTTGCGGGCGTGGCCGAGCACCGCCAGACCGACCGTCGTCTTGCCCGATCCCGATTCGCCCACCAGACCGAGCACTTCACCACGACGGATCTCGATCGAGATCTCGTCGACGATGTCGTCGCCGCTCTGCGCGACGTCGAGGCGCAGATCGCAGATCGCCAGGGCGATCGCTTCGTTCACGCGTCGGCCCGTCCTCGGTCGATGCCGGCGACCGTGCGAGAAAGACCGTCACTGATCAGCCCGGTGCCGATCGTGAGGAGCGCGATCGCGATCGCGGGCAGCGCCGTCCCCCACGGGTTGACGGACAGGGCGACCCGATTCTCCTGGACCATTAGACCCCAGTCGGCTGCGTTGCGTTCGGTTGCGAACCCGAGGAACCCGAGGCCGGCGATGATCCCGATCGAGTACGTCAGCCGGAGGTTGGCTTCGACCAGGAGCGGGCCGATGATGTTCGGCAGGA
>JBDSBE010000127.1:0-6511 GCA_039921745.1 Ilumatobacteraceae bacterium
TGAGAGTCGGCCCGCCACAGCCGGGCCGACTCTCACGCGTTCGGCGGTGCGGGGGTCAGAGGGGGACGGTGCCGCTGTCTCCGAGGTCGGCGGGCGTGTCCATCAGGAAGGCCTTCGCCCGCTTGGCCATCTGACCGAACTTGTTCGGCGCAGTCCAGTACTCCCACCGTTCGGCGTGGACCTGCATCGCGACCGCCGACGACTGACCGTCCGGGAACAAAGCGTCGGTCGCCGGGTCCCACAGGTCACTGAGCAGCGACGTGCCCTCGACGTACTCCGCGCGCCCGACGATCGAGACCCAGGTGCGGCCCTCGTCGACCAGCGCAACGTTGACAGCCTGCGTGTCGATCGCCCACTCGGTGCCGCGGGGAACGATGAAGTACGCGTTGCCGGCATCGTCGATCCGCTGCACGGTCAGCGGTCGTGAGGAGAGCAGGCCGGCTGCGTCGATCGTGGTGACCATGGCGACCCGCACGTCGGTGAGGCGGTTGCGGAGGTCGTCGATCGTCATCGTCTCGTCGCTCATGGGCGTGGCGTACCCGAGCGATCTCCGCCTCAACCCAGCCGGATGGCGGGCCATAGTGTCGAGCGATGCACGAATGGGATCTCCTGGTTGACGGCGTCGACTTCGGCGAAGGGCCGCGCTGGCACGACGGCACACTCTGGTATTCCGACTTCCACCAGCGGTCGATCTATCGGGTGACCGTCGACGGCGAACGCGACGCCGTCTTCTCGGGCCTCGACGATCGCCCGTCCGGACTCGGATGGCTGCCTGACGGAACGTTGCTGGTGGTGTTCATGACGAGTCGGCGGGTGATGCGCGATGGCGGTGACGGCACCCTGGTCGAGCACGCCGACCTGTCCGAGATCGCCACATGGCACTGCAACGACATGGTCGTCGCCGCGAACGGCGATGCGTACGTCGGCAATTTCGGTTTCGACCTCGAAGCCGGAGCAACGTTCGCCCCTGCCGATCTGGCGCTCGTTCGCCCTGACGGGTCCGTCGAGGTTGCCGCCGAGGCGATGGCGTTCCCGAACGGTTCGGTGATCACACCCGACGGCTCGACGCTGATCGTCGGTCAGTCGTTCGGTGGCGACTACGTGGCGTTCACCATCGGCGAGGACGGCACGCTCACCGATCGGCGGCAGTGGGCCGAAATCCCGGGCACCGAGCCGGACGGCTGCGCGCTCGACGTCGAGGGCGGGATCTGGTTCAGCGATGCGCTCGGTTCGCAGGTCGTTCGCGTGGAGGAGGGCGGGCGTGTGACCGACCGGATCGAGACGCCGCAGCTCACGTACGCGTGCGCGCTCGGCGGTGACGACGGCTGCACGCTGTTCGTGCTGTGTGCACCCGGGTCCGACCCGGCCGTTGTCGCCGGTGCGGCAGCCGGGGCGATCTATACGACCACGGTGACCCGCCCTCACGCCGGACTGCCCTGATCGATCGGGACGCTGCTGGCGCTACCGAGGTGGTCGACGCCGCGGCCCGATCCCGGAGATCGCCTGCAGGATCAGCAGGAACACGACCGCACCGAGCGCGGCCACACCGATGCTGCGCAGCGAGAACTCGTCGACGCCGGTCTCGTCGATGAGCGACATCAGCCACCCACCGATGACCGCTCCGACGACGCCGACGATCGTCGTGTAGATGCAGCCGCTGCGGTCGTCGCGGATGATCCAGCGTGCCAACCAACCAGCCAGCAGGCCGACGACGATCCATCCGATGAGACCCACGTGTCCACGTTACCGATGTCCTCGTTCCGACAGCACCGCGCGATCGGCTGGTGCTGAGCAGCGACCGCAACGTACGGTTCGTGGCGGTTCGTTCGGTGCCAATCACCGGCAGGGGAAATCGAAGGGGTCTCATGCGAGAGCTGCATTGGTGGTCGGCGACCGATCTCGCCGCTGCGATCCGGGGCCGCGAGATCTCGGCGTCCGAAGCGTTGGAGCATCAGGTCGCGCGGATCGAGCGACTCGACGGATCGGTCAACGCCGTGGTCCAGTGGGACCTCGACCGGGCCCGAGACGCGGCGCGAACCGCTGACGCCGCCGTGGCCCGGGGTGACGACGTCGGGCCGCTGCACGGCGTGCCGATCACGATCAAGGACTCGTTCCAGACTCGCGGGTGCATCACGACGTCCGGCGCCCCTGAACTGGCCGACTTCGTGCCGACCGAGGACGCCGCTCCGGTTGCCCGCCTCCGCGCGGCCGGGGCGATCCCGTTCGCCAAGACCAACCTGCCGATCTTCGCCGGCGACATCCAGAGCTTCAACGAGGTCTACGGCACGACCAACAATCCGCACGACCTGACCCGCACCCCTGGCGGTTCATCGGGTGGCTCCGCAGCCGCACTCGCGATGGGTTTCACCTCGCTCGAACTCGGCTCGGACATCGGCGGATCGATTCGGGTGCCCGCTCATTACTCGGGAATCTCCGGGCACAAACCGAGCTACGGAATCGTGCCAGCGCACGGCCAGATCCCGGGGATGCCCGGCACCCTCAGCATGGCCGATCTCGCCGTCGCCGGCCCGATGGCACGATCGGTGCGCGACCTCGAGCTCGCCCTCGATGTGTTGATCGGGGCCGACCGGTGGAACGAGCCGGCGTGGCGGATCGAGCTCCCTCCGGCACGCGCCGAGTCGTTCGCCGACCTGCGGATCGCTGCCTGGCTCGATGACGAGTACTGCCCCGTCGATGCGTCCACCCGGCGTGTACTCGATGAGCTCGTCGGCAAGATCGTCGGCGAGGGCGGCCGAGTCGACACCGAGGCTCGGCCGGGGTTCACCCTGGAACGGGCCGACACGATCTTTCGGAACCTGCTCTTCGCCGCGCTCTCGGGTGGGACCCCGGCCGATCAACTCGATGCGCTCGCCGCCAGCGAAGGCGACGAGCGGCCGACGCGAGGTATGCGTTCGACCGCGATGCGACATCGGGAATGGCTGGGGCACAACGAGCGTCGTCTCCAACTGCGTGAGCGCTGGCGCGAGTTCTTCGTCCACCACGATGTGATCTTGATGCCGGTCCAGCCACGCGCCGCGATCGCCCACGACCATGCATTCCCGCAGTGGGAACGCACTGTCGAGATCGACGGCATCCGGCGCCCGTACCTCGACCTGTTCGGTTGGACGGGGCCAGCCGGCGCCGGTTACCTGCCCGCCACCGTGGTGCCGGCCGGACTCGGCGACGACGGCCTCCCGATCGGCGTCCAGATCGTCGGACCGTACCTCCACGACCGCACCACGCTGCGGGCCGCAGCGTTGATCGCGAAACTCGCCGGCGGCTGCCCCAAACCGGCCCTCGCCCTCGAGCCACCCCCATCCCCCTCGAACGCGTGAGAGTCGGCCCGGGTGTGCCGGGCCGACTCTCACGCGTTCGGGGTCGGGGTGGGGGTGGGGGTGGGGGTGGTTCGGGCGACGAACTCGATGACGGCGGCGTTGAAGGCGTCGTTCTTGTCCCCCGCCACCATGTGGCCGGCCCCGGCAACATCGACGACCTCGGCGTGCGGGATCAGCTCCTGTAACTCTCGCACGCTGTCGTCGCTGACGATGTCGCTCATCCGGCCGCGCACGAGCATCGTCGGGATCGTGACCCGGCGCGCCGCCGCACACATCCGGTCGTGATGCACCAATCCATCCTGTCCGTCGACGCCCTCGTTGTTGCCGAGCCAGCGTGGGTCCCAATGCCAGTACCACCGACCGTCTCCGCGGTGGCGGAGATTCTTCTCGAGTCCGGACAGATCGGTCGGTCTCGGCCGATGCGGGATGAACGCCGCGATCGAGTCGGCCGCATCTTCGAGCGTGTCGAAGCCCCGCATGCCCGATCGCATGAACGTCTGGATCTTGACCCGCCCGGCGGTCTCGATCCGGGGTGCGACGTCGACCAGGACCAGTGCTGATGCCAGCGGCGTGTCCGATTCACCGACGGCGACCAGCGAGGCGAGGCCACCCAGCGAGGCGCCGACAAGGGCGGGCGGGCGACCGAGACTCGAAGCCAAGGCCTGGACGTCGCCGCCGAACTGGGTCATGCCGTAGACACCGTCAGGAGACCAGTCACTGTGGCCATGGCCACGGAGATCGATCGAGATCGCGAATCGCCCTGCGGATGCGAACGCAGCCGCCGCCTTCCCCCATGCGTGCCGTGTCTGCCCGCCGCCGTGCAACAGCACGACGGGCGGATCGTTCTCGACACCGTACAGATCTGCCGCCAGCGAGAGCCCGGCGCCGGGAAGTTTGACGGTTCGATGGTCGGTCACGCCGCCGACGTTAGGAGCAGCCGCCGTCGGCCAGCGACACGTAACGGTTGGTATCCGACACCATCCGTTACGGGGTGCGGCGGTGGACGCTGACGGCATAGTCGGCCGCCGCGTGCCAGGGCGCGCCATCCCAGGCCGCAAATCGCTCGACCGACAACAGACCCGCCGCAGCACAATCGGCGTCATACGCGTCGACGCCGTACTGGCGGTCGAGCTGAAATCCTGCGATCAGCACGCCTTCCGGCGCGAGGTGACGTGCAAGGTTCGCGACCACGGCCCGTTCCGAGCCGGGGCGGACGAAGATCATGACGTTGCCCGCCAGCACGACGACATCGAACTCGCGGCCGACCTCGACGTCCTCCACGCTCCCGTGGATCCAGGTCACGTCCGGCGCTTTGGAGCGTGCCTGATCGAGCATTGCGTCATCCAGGTCGACCCCGACCACATCGACGCCTCGCGCCGTCAACTCGATCGCGACGCGCCCGGTTCCGCAGCCGGCGTCCAGCACGGTTTCCGGTTCGAACCGACCGACGAAGTCGGCCTCCCCGTGCACCGACCGGCCGGCGGCAGCCATCCGGCGCCATCGTTCGTCGTAGTCGGTGGCGCGTGCGAGCGGCCGTTCGGCGTCCCAGCGCGACGCAGAGTCGGTCATCGGTGACCGGGAATCGCCGCAGCGACCTCTTCCGGGGAAATCTGCGGCCCGAATCGGGCAACGACGGCGCCCGACTTGTCGACGAGGAACTTCTCGAAGTTCCACGCGATCTCCGGCGTGTCGCCGTCACCGGGCTGGGCGGCCTTGAGGAGCTGGTACAGCTCGGCCGCCCCGTCACCGTTCACCTCGATCTTCGAGAACATCGGGAAGTCGACGTCGTACTTCGACGTGGCGAACTCGAGGATTTCGGCATCGGTCCCCGGCTCCTGACCGGCGAACTGGTTGCACGGGAATCCGAGCACCTGGACGTCGTCGAGATCGTGGTGGATGGTACGCAGACCTGCGTACTGAGGTGTGAGGCCTCAATTGCTGGCGACGTTGACGATCAGCAGCATCTGGTCGCGGAACTGATCGAAGTCGACCTGTTCACCGGTGATGCTCTGCATCTGGAGTTCGTAGATCGATGACATGCGGACACTGTAGGTGTCGTTGCGGACTGTGCCACCGGTTGCATGCAGACTGTCGTCGTGTCGACGCGTCGGATCATCGGGATCGCCGGCTGCCCGGGTTCCGGCAAGTCGACGTTGGCTGCAGGGCTCGTCGCCGAGCACCCGGACACGCATGTGCTCGTGCCGATGGACGGTTTCCATCTCGCCCAGAGCGAACTGCGCCGGCTCGGGTGTGCCGGTCGCAAGGGGGCCCCCGACACGTTCGACGTGGACGGGTACGTCGCCCTGCTCGCCAGGATCCGGTCGGACACCGGCGCCACGGTCTACGCGCCTCGCTTCGACCGACGCGTGGAGGAACCGATCGCGAACGCAATCGCTGTTCGATCCGAGCACTCGACGGTGATCACCGAGGGGAACTATCTGCTCCACGACAGTGGTGGTTGGCATGCGGTGCGGCCGCTGCTCGACGAGTGCTGGTATGTCGACTGCAACTACCCGACCCGGATCGTCCGCTTGATCTCGCGCCACATCGAGCACGGCCGTTCCGGCAGCGAGGCGGCCGCCTGGGTGCGTGAGGTCGATGAGCCGAACGCCCGGCTGGTCCGGGAGAAGATGGAAACAGCGGACGTGATCATCCGCTCAGAGGATCACTGCCTGGCGCTCCCGCTGCCACCCGACTGGCGCACCCCGTGGTGGTGACGCCGTTCCCGTTCTGGGCAGGATCTGGACGGCGTGAGCGTCCCAAACCCTGCCCAGAACGAGGACGGGGTACGGTGCGCCGGGTGGAGTTGCGTGAACTGCAGGAGGTCATCGAGCGCACGTACGGCGAGCGAGACCGCGGACGCAGCGTCGCTCACTCGATCGCCTGGCTGGCCGAAGAGTTCGGGGAGCTCGCTCAGGCGATCAGGAAGGGCACTCCCGAGCAGGTCCAACACGAGTTGAGTGACGTGCTCGCCTGGGTGGCCAGCATCGCCAACCAGGTCGACGTCGATCTGACTGCGGCGATGGAGCGGTATGCGACCGGATGCCCGAAGTGCCATGCGATCCCGTGCACCTGCTGACGAACGGATCGCCTGCTGACGGACCGACGGTGACGAATCGTCGAGCCAAGAATCCCCTGCGAACGCGTGAGAGTCGGCCCGGCTATGCCGGGCCGAC
>JBDSBE010000128.1:0-11640 GCA_039921745.1 Ilumatobacteraceae bacterium
CGAGGGAGGTGTCGTGCAGCAGGATCTGTTCCTCGAGCCGGTTCAGTTCCGGTGTCGGGCTGATGCCGAGCTCGTCGGCGATGAACCGTCGATGTCGATCGAACGCTCGAAGCGCATCGGCCTGACGTCCAGCCTGGTACAGCGATCTCATCAGCAGATCGACGAAGCGCTCCCGGAGCGGATGCTGCTGGTGGAGGGCTTCGAGCGCGCTGATCTGCTCGCGTCCTCGCCCGAGGCGCAACTGAGCTTCGGCTCGCAGCTCGAGCGCTTCGACTCGAAGCTCGTGGAGTGCTGCGGTCGCCAGCTGCACGAACTCCTGGTGCTGGAACTCCTCCATGGGCGCGCCACGCCACAGCGACAGCGCGACATCGATTCGATCCACCGCCGACGCCGGATCCTGATGCAGGAGCCGACGGGTCTCGGCGACCAACGCCTCGAACTGGGTGACGTCGATCTGGCCGGGGTCGACGTTCAACACGTAGCCGTGATCGCGAGTCAGGAGCACGGCGCTCCCGCCGTGGCCGTCACGGGCTGGTTCGAGCGCCGAGCGCAATCGGGAGATCGCGACCCACAGAGCGTTCTCCTTACCGGCCGCGTCGTCGCCCCACAATTCTTCGAGGATGCGGTCGGTCGTCACGACCCGGTTCGCGTTGAGCGCCAACACGCACAACAAGGCGCGCTGCTTCCGCGGGCCGAGGTCGACCTGTCGGTCGCCGGTGACCACTTCGATCGGGCCCAAAAGCCGAATCTGCACGCGCCCTCCTTCATCGCCGGGGGCCGACGCCCCACAGAAGTAGACGCCAGCGACCTTACAGCCAGTTTGCAGACCTTTCGGCCACGGCACAGGCATCGGCAAGTGGCGCGAAAACCCTGGTCCGCACGGTGTCATTATGACCCGACGTCGCCACACGCTGTTCGCCACGCTGAGCCTCTTTGGCATGGTGCTACCCCTCGGGCCGACCGTCGATGCGGGGAAGGATCGCCCGCTCGATGACGTTGCTCCGGTCGTGTCGATCAACGGTGGTTCGGAGGAACATCGCCGGACCGTGCTCGACGCCGTCGCCCGCTTCGCTGCGACCGGCTTGACGCTCCCGGATCTCGACATCCGTCTGCACCACGGCAAGCTGGGGTGCCAGGGCAAGCAGGGTCTCTTCCACCGTGGTGGCGCTGTCGGCGTGATCGACCTGTGTTATCCCGGTGAGTTCCTCACCCTGCACGAACTCGGTCACGCCTGGGAAGACCTCAACCTCGACGACGACGACCGTCTCGTGTTCATGCAATTGACCGGTGCACCGACGTGGCGATCGACCGATGTGACCTGGCGGAAGAGAGGCGCGGAACGGGCCGCCAACGTGATCGCGAACGGTTTGCTCTCTTTGCCGCTGGAGACGGTCGAATCCCACACCGTGTGGTTCGCTCAGTTCGAGGAACTCACCGGGATCACCTCGCCGCGTGTGAACGAGGTACGCCCGAGTTCGCAGCCGAGCAATCCGACCCGCACCGCGGAACAGGCCAGCCCTATGGCGGCCTTCGCCACATGGCGAGCCGCGTCTGGGTGACCGCCCTCCGGGGGCGACGTGGGAGCGAATATCGAGAGTGTTGCGGCGGGAGTACGAGTAGGACTCGTCGTCCGACACGGGATAGCGACCCACGGCGAGCACGCTCACTGGGCTCGTGTCACCGTTGGTGGTCAACGAGACCACACCGACATGCTTCGCGCCGGAGCGACGGGGTCGGTGTTGGGCATCGGGTGATGGCATCATCGACGATCGGGACGTTCCTGCGGTCGTTCACGTCCGGGCGCTGCCGGCAGCACGGAAACGGAGACGTGGACACTGGACCTCGGGGGCACGCCGTCGATGGCGGTTGCGCGGGTGAACCTGCGTGACGGGACCTTGCCGCATCCGGAGATGTCACCGCTACCGATCTGCAAACATCTGCGACGTGGTGTAGCGCACTTGAGTGATAGCGAGGAGACCTGGACAGCCAGCCGAGCGCCAGCTACGATCGATTGATCAGGTGACTAGATCGTCTGGTCGCCGCGTGCTGAATTCACAACTTGGGGGTAGGCATGCAACGACGCAGACCTGTTTTTGTGTTCGCCAGCGCCGTGGCGCTGACGGCGTTGAGTTCGGGAATCGCTGCTGCACATCCTGGCGACCAGCACGGCACCGACGAAGGGCACCTCATCGGCACGGGCGAGTGGGGCAAGATCGATCTCGTCGGTGTTGTCGAATTGACGGAGACGCCGGGGCTGATCGCTGACGTCACCGTCTCGCCGGACGGGAACACAGCGTTCCTCGCCAACTGGGGTGAGCCGGACTGCGCCGGGCCTGAAACCGGTGGTCAGACGAGTCCGGACGCTGGTGCCTATGTGGTCGACATCACGGACATCGAGACCGATCCCGACTCCGCCGAGTTGGTGGGCTTCATCCCGTCGCACCAGGACACGCGCCCCGGCGAGGGGATGCAGGTCGTGGAGATCACGACGAGTCGATTCAGCGGCGACGTGTTGGTGATGAACAACGAGGCGTGCGGCAAGAACGCCAAAGGCGGTGTCTCGCTCTGGGACGTCACCGACCCCTCGAATCCCAAGAGACTGTCCGCCAACTTCGGCGACCGCAGCCCTGGCAGCGCCGACGCCAACGAGATCCATAGTGCTTTCGCGTGGGATGCCGGCGATCGCGCCTACGTGGTGTTGACGGACAACGAAGAGTTCCCCGACGTCGACATCCTCGACATCACCAACCCACGTCGTCCTCGGCTGATCGCCGAGTACGACCTCAACGCGTTTGATGTCAGCCAGCCAGAACTCGGTCTGACCGATACCTTCCTGCACGACATGGTCGTCAAGGAGATCGATGGCCGGTTCATCATGCTGCTGTCGTACTGGGACGGCGGCTACATCTTGCTCGACGTCACCGACCCTGCGAATGCGATTTTCATCGGCGACACAGAGTTCAGTGCTGTCGATCCCGAGTTGTTGGAGTCGTTGGGGGTCGCGCTGACGCCGGAGGGCAACGCCCATCAGGCTGAGTTCACGATCGACAATCGGTTCTTCATCGGCACCGACGAAGACTTCGCTCCGTACCGCACCGACGACTTCTCGATCACCAGCGGTCTTCACGTCGGCGTCTACCCGTCGGGGATCGTTCCTGGCGGTCAGGCACCCGCGATCCTCGACGATCTGACGCTGAACGGTCCGGTCGTGTACGGCGGCTACGGCTGCCCTTCCTCGGCGGCGATTCCCAGCCCGGCGGACATTCCGGGGTATCTGGCCTCGCTGGAGCCGGGCGAGGAGACGATCATCGTTCTCCAGCGTGGCCCGTCCGGTGATCCGAGTGTGTCCGAGGAGGCGTGCTTCCCCGGCGAGAAGGCCCATGAAGCCGCGCTGGCAGGCTGGGACGCCGTACTCTTCGTCAACCACCACACCGGCGAAACGGCCGGGGGTGAGCCGTTCTGCGGCTCGGGGGCGTTCGTCGACGACATCGTGGCAATCTGCACCACCCATGCAGCGTTCCACCGGTTGTTCGATCTGGCGCCGTTGGACGCACCGTGGAGCTACCCGGAGAACCTGCCGATCGGGACGATCGGGGCGGAGATCGAGGTCGGGTCGGTCTTCGACGGATGGGGATACGTCCATCTGTTCGACGCCCAAACCTTGGAGGAGCTCGACACGTTCGCCATTCCGGAGGCCCATGATCCGGCCTTCGCGTTCGGCTTCGGCGATCTCAGCGTTCACGAGGTGGCGGTGGACCCACAGGATCCGTCTCTCGCCTACTTGTCGTACTACTCGGGCGGTCTGCGCGCCATCCAGATCCAGTGCGCTGATCCGACCGACAACGCGACGTGCGAGCTCGTCGAAGTCGGCGGGTATCTCGACCCCGACGGGAACAACTTCTGGGGTGTTGAAACATTCGTTGGCGATGACGGATTCACCTACGTCCTCGGCAGCGACCGCGACAGCGGACTCTGGATCTTCAGGGACCCCTGATCCATGGAAGGGCTGACGGGGCGGGGCCACCTTTCCCCGTCTGCCGATCCACGTGAGCGACGCCAGCAGCTTGCCCGTCTCGTGAACCAGCTGGTCGTGCATTCGAATTCGCCTCACGCCGGGGTTAGGATTCGCGCCAGCACCCCTTCCGTGGGGGAACCGACGTAACCGATCAGGGGGTTGTGATGCGGGCACGAGTTGGCTGGGCTTTCGCAGCGGCGCTGCTGACCTTCGGTGCCGCCACCGCGCTGGCGGCGCCGCAGGACGAGTCGTTGAAGGACGAGCAGCAGTTTCTCGAACAGTCGTCGAAGACCTACACGAACGGTCAGAAGGCTGCCCAGGCCTTGAACATGGAAGTCATCGGACACAGCACGCTCGGCGGACGTGGCTTCAACGGGGACGTCTGGGTGCACGAGGGTTACGCGTACGTCGGCCACTGGGGTTTCCAGGACTCGGCAAACGGGAGCAAGAACCGCTTCTGCCCCCAGCCTCCCGACAGCGGCATCGCCGTGGTGGACGCGACCGACCCCGAGGATCCACAAGCCGTCGCGACGCTGCAGAATCCCGCCGACACCTCCGCCGAAGATGTCGTCGTTTACACCGCGCCGTTCGGCGCGTACGCCGGCAGAGACATCGCGGCGGCTGGCATCCAGACGTGCGGGTCGCGGTCGGACCCAGGGGCCGACCGCGGGCTGATGCTCTGGGACGTGACGAACCCGGCGGCGCCCGTCCAGATCGGCTACCTCCAAACGGCCTGCTGCACGCGCGGGATCCACGAGTTCGAGATCGAGCATCGAACCGACCTGGGCCGCACGTTCGCCTACGCGACCGTGCCGACGTCGCGGTACCCGGCGAGCGACAGCCCGAGCGGGTATCGAGATGTCAACGGGGACGGAGACTTCCGGCTGATCGACATCACGAACCCCGCGGCGCCGTTCCAGGTCTCCGACTTCGGGATCCAAGACGCCGGAGGGCCGTTCTCGGCCGGACAGGGTTGCGACGCCGACGCGAACTACGGTCATGGCGCTGAGCCGTCCGACGACGGCACGCTCGTCTTCATCTCATACTGGGACAGCGGCTTCGTCGCGCTCGACCTCACCGACCCCGCGAACCCGCTGTACCAAGGTCGTGCCACCTACCCGGCCAACGCCGACGGCGACGCGCACTCGTCCAGCTACGACGACGCGCGACAGTTGCTCTTCTCGGCCGACGAGGACTTCTGCAAGACATCGGGGCCGGGCATCGAGACCGGCTACGGCTACCTGCGGATCTGGGACGTCTCGGACCTTTCGGCGCCGGACCAGGTCGGTCAGTTCCGTACACCGAACTCGCTCGGGCAGGGCGCGCAGGGCTCAGGCGACTACACGATCCACAACGCGCTCGTCGTCGGAACCGACGTCTATATCTCGTGGTACTCCGACGGCGTGCGCGTCGTCGACGCCGCCGACCCCGCTCATCCCACCGAAGTGGCGTACTTCGTACCACCCGCCGGACAGAACCCGGTGAAGCCGCCTCAACGCGGGGTCCTCTCCCAAATGCCCCAGGTCTGGGGCGTCGTCGTCGACGAGGCGACCGGCCTCATCTACGCGAGCGACATGAACTCGGGACTCTGGATCCTGCGCAGGACCGACTAGGACCAGAGCAGTCGCTGCGTTTTAGCGGGTTCGACGCCGTGCTCCTCTTCGCCGTCAGAGCGCGCCGTCGTCGACGTTCTGTTCGAAGCGCCCGGCACAATCCCACCGGAGCACAGAACCCCCGGTCGCACATACCCATGGTTCTGGTCCTTTGGGTTCGGTGGGCGTATCGCAGGGGTGTCAGGCGGAGGCGAACTCGGCGGAGGCGCCGGTCATGCCAAGGAGACCTTGCGGGTCGACATACCGGTGATGTAAGCGGTCATGATCACCGCCCACAACGCCTGATTTAACCTCCCGAGCCCCTTCCTCCACCACCTCACGCGACGCCTATTAAAGGGATCGACCCGACCACCGGAAATGCTCTGTGGCAGCGGTTTGCGATGGACTATCGTGGATGCGGTGAGCGTGCGTGTTGCTCTGCTCGGTGAAGTTCGGCTGTATGACGACGACGTCGAAATGCCGCGGCTGTCTCCGAAGGCACGAGCCCTGGTGGCCTCGTTGGCCCTTCGCTCGGGTGATGCCGTGTCGGTTGGCCGGCTGAGCGAGGAGTTGTGGCCGGAGCTCACACTGGACCGGGCGAAGCATGTCGTGCACGTACGTGTCGGGGAGATCCGCAAGTTGCTCTCGGTCACATCGAGTCCCGGCTTGCTCAAGTCGGTCGCCCCGGGGTACCGGCTGGACATCGAAGACGACGCCGTCGACGCCAATCGCTTCATCGCTCTGCTCGAAGATGCGGAGCGGTGCACCGCAGCCGGCGATTCGCTGGGGACGGTGACCAAGCTGCGCTCGGCTCTGGGATTGTGGCGGGGGGCTGCGCTCGCTGACACGCAATCCAGCTTCTACCTGGAGACCGAGGCGGCCCGGCTCGAGGAGCTCCGAATCAGCGCCATCGAAGTCCGCCTCGAAGCAGAGTTGGCCGATGGCTGTCATCATCGGCTGGTCCACGAGCTGGGATCGCTCGTGGCCACCTATCCGCTGCGTGAGGGCCTGTGGGTCCAGCTCGTCATTGCGTTGTATCGGAGCGGCCGCCAGACGGAGGCGTTGCGCGCGTGCTCGAGTGTGCGTCGATTGCTGGCCGACGAAGTCGGACTGGAACCCGGACCGGCCCTACTTGCGGTCGAGGCCGAGGTGCTCGCGCAGGCGCCGGCACTGACATGGCAGCAGCCGCAGTCGACGTCGGCGCGAGTCGTCGTCCCTGACCCATTCGAAGCACCGTCCGCTGAAACCGAGGTCGATTTCGGACCGCCCCCTGTGCACTACGTCAAGGGCGCAGACGGAGTCAGCTTGGCCTATCAGGTCGTCGGCGAAGGATCCATCGATCTCGTGATCGTTCCGGGATACATCTCGGAGCTCGACAACTGGTGGGAGGCGTGGTCCGGTCGCCTGGTGCGACGTCTTTCCTCGTTCGCCCGGCTGATTCTCTTCGACAAGCGCGGCGTCGGACTGTCCGATCGCCCCGAGAGGATCGTCATCGACGATTGGGTAGAGGACGTCCGAACGGTCCTCGATGCCGTCGGCTCAGTTCGCCCCGCTGTCCTCGGCATGTCCGCCGGCGGTGCCATCGCGATGCTCTTCGCAGCGACCCACCCCGACCGCACTGGTCCCTTGGTGATCTACGGGGGTTCTCCGCGCCTCCTCACGGACGGTACGAGCTACCCGGTCACACGCACGGTGGAGGAACGAGATCGGACGATCGAGATACTCGAACGGTCGTGGGGAACCGGGGACTCGCTGGCCCGCTGGTGCCCGAGCATCGGCGACGACCCTGCGATCCGCGCCCAGTTCGGTCAGTACGAACGCCGATCCGCCAGTCCCGGTGCGGCCAGCTCCTACCTCCGCATGCTCTCCTCCATCGATGTGCGAGCCGTCTTGCCGATGATCACCGCTCCGACGCACATCATCCATCCGCGGGGAGACCGGGCCGTGCCGGTCGAGGTCGCCCGTTACGTCGCCCAACACGTGCCCCGTGCGACGCTCTGCGAGTTGGACACCGACGACCACTTGATCTGGTTCTCCGAGAAGGTGGACGTCATCGCGGACGAGGTCGAGCGCTTCGTCACCAACAACGGACCATCCGCGCTCACCGGCAGCAGCCTCATGACGGTGATGGTGGTGATCGTCGACCATGCCGATCCAGCGGTCATCGAGCGGTGGCGGGAACTCACGGTCCGTCATGGTGGGCGGCCAGACCATTCGGCAGCGCACCTGATCGCCACCTTCACGGGGCCTAGCCGCGCACTGCTGTGCGCCGACGCCCTCGTTGCCCACCTCTCGACACTCGGCGTGATGCCTCGCATCGGTGTGCACGCCGGGTACGACTGCCCGACCGATTTCACGCTCCCTGGGTCCGTCGGCGCAGAAGCCTCCCGGCTCGCCGCCATGGCCGACCTCGGCGAGGTGCAGATCTCGCGTATCACGCGCGACCTGGCCGGGAACACTCATCGGTTCTAATTCTGTCACGCACAACCATTCGTGATCAGCTCGTGAGCGGTTGCGTTCATGCTGGCGGTACTTCGTCACGAACGGCATTCCGCCGACACGGCGAGCGAGGGAGCGGAACCATGAAGAATTCACGAGCAGCACTGATCGGGGTCGCCGCCGTCGGGCTGGCGTGGGGGGCGATACCAGCGTCGCCTGTGCAAGCGGTCGAGAAGAGTTCCTCGGACGTGCATTGGTGGTGGGATTCGACGACGGTGACGGGCTCGTCGACGGTCGTGCGAAACGAGGCCGGCATCACGGCGCGCTTGTCGACGTCGGGTTTGACGCCGGGCGATGCAGTCACGTTGTGGTTCATCGTGTTCAACAACCCGGACGCATGCGCCAGCGATCCCTGCGCAGTGCCGGAAGACTTGGACAACCCGGATACTGAGGCGGATTTCCACTTCGCAGGCGGGCATGTGGTCGGCCGCACCGGTACGAGCACCTTCGCCGGCCGGTTGAACGTCGGCGAGACACGCAGGTCGGGATTGGTCGAGACCGGACTCGGGGCAGCGGTGCCGCTGTCGAATCCGTTGGGGGCCCAGGTGACCCTGGCGCTGCACAGTCACGGCCCTGCCACGCCCGGTGGAGGCCTCGACGCGCAGATCCACTCGTTCCTCGGTGGCTGCACGTCATTCAACGGACCGAACGGGTTTGCCGCCGGATTCGACGACCTCCCGGACACCGTCGGTGAGTGCTCGACCTTCCAGTATTCTGTCCACTCCTGAACGCAAGACGTCGGGCTGATGGATCGCAGACGGTTCCTCGCGATGGCGGGCGTCGGCGTCGGCGCAACTGTGCTGGCGCCACTGGGCCCCTTGGACAGGGCGAACGCCGCCAGACCAGCCACCGCTGCCGGGCACGACGCCGACGTCGCATTGGCCTGGTTCGACCAGATCCGCCGAGTGGTGCAGCACACGCCGGGGTTCACCCCGCCGGTGGCGTCGCGAGCGTTCGGGTATTCCGGTGTCACCCTGTACGAAGCCCTCGTGCCCGGATTGCCCGAGCATCGCAGCCTGGCGGGGCTGCTCACCGATCTGCCGCCCACGCCGGCGGCCGGACGCAACCTGGTGTACGACTGGCCGACGGTCGCCAACGCCGCCCTCGCGCACATCGCACGCCAACTGTTCCCCACCGCGCCCGCCGCGATGTCGGGCGAGATCGACGCCCTGGAGACCGCGGTCGTCAGTCATCGCTCCCGCGTTGTCGCCCCCGGGGTCATGCTCCGCTCGGCGCGACGCGGTGGGGCAGTGGCCGACGCCGTGTTCGACTGGGCCCGCACCGACGGCGGTCACGACGCCCAGCTCCGGAACTTCCCCGCCAACTATGTGGCCCCCACCGGTGACGGGCTGTGGCGACCCACCCCGCCCACCTTCCAGCCGGCGCTCCAGCCGACCTGGGGAACCAACCGTCCGTTCGCGCTCGCTCCCGACCGTTTCCACGACCCGGGACCACCAACCCCGTACTCCGCGGACCCCGGCTCACAGTGCTACGCCGATGCCCTCGAGGTCTACGACACCGTCAATCAGCTCACCGCCGAACAGCGAGCCATCGCACTGTTCTGGTCCGACGATCCAGGCATCACCGACACCCCACCCGGCCATTCGCTGTCGATCCTCACCCAGGTCCTTCGAATCAACGCCGCGACCCTCGACGCTGCGGCTGAGGCCTACGCCAAAGTCGGCATCGCCGTCGCTGATGCCTTCATCGCCTGCTGGGACACCAAGTACCGGTACAACCTGCTGCGCCCCATCACCTACATCAACGACCACATCGACGACAGCTTCGGACCGGAGATGCCGCTCCGCACGCCACCGTTCCCGGAATACACCTCCGGGCACTCCGTCCAAGCAGCTGCCACCGCCACCGTGCTCACCGACCTGCTCGGCATGGTCACCTTCACCGACGACACCCACCACGAACGCGGCCTACCCGCCCGGACCTTCCACTCGTTCGAACACGCCGCCACCGAAGCCGCCGTATCCCGTCTCTACGGCGGCATCCACTATCGACCAGCCATCGAACACGGACTTGCCCAGGGACAACACATCGGTGACCACATCAACCGACTGCCACTCCGGAACTGACGACGAGCGGGGCACAGCGGTCTGGAACAACTCGGGTGACACCGTGTTTCTCCGCGACCGACCCTGTCAGCCTCAACCCGAATCCACAAATTGGACAACAAATGAACCATAAGATTCTCCGTCGGCTCGTGCCGGTCATGTCCGTGGCGGCATTACTGCACCGTGGCCCGCTTTCGACTATGGGCCGCTGGATGCGGTCGTGCTCACGTGGCGGAGTGATGTCGCCGTGATGTCGACTCGCGCCGTAGCGGTCGACGCGCGGGGTCGCGCGACGCCCAGGTGAGAAGGGTGAGTGCGCCGGCAAGGATCATCAGCAGCCGCATGTGCGCGCCGGCCGCATCGGGATGGGCGGGGAACGGGAGCCACCTCCACGGGGGCAGGAGCGTGAGGCCGTAGCAGACGCCGACGATGACTGCGCCGGCGATTCCGCCTTCGATGCGATCGCCGACCGTCGATGCGATCGCCGACACGGCCAGGGCAGTGGTGACGAATACGATCAACTCCAGCGCACGGCCTCTGAGCGGGAAAGAGCCGACTCGGTGCGTGGCAACTGCGACCGCGGCCGACCACCACAGCGTGATGGCGACCACCGTTGCGGCGACTCGCCAGAACCGGCGAACCGGCAAGGATGTCGGTACTGCGGCGAGCGTGATCGCCGCGGTGTCATCGAGCACGAAGGCACTTGCTGCCGCCACGGCGACGCCCGCCATCGAGAGGCGTTGCAGAAGGCCAGCACTGCTCCCGAGAATGACGAACAGGGTGGCGAACAGCATCACCTGGGCCATCGGTTGCCACTTCACGACTCGTGTCGAAGGCAGCGCGAGCGCGATCGCTTGCCGCCATCGAGTCGCATCGCCGACCATGGACGTCATCATGGACAGTCGGCGCTGGCCGGCGCGGCTTGCGCGGCGGGCTGGGCGATGCCGAACTCGTCGAGGAGCATCGACGTCGTGGTTTGCGGGTTGGTCCAATGGTTCCAGACACGTTCGAGTGCAGTGCGAACGTCGCCGGCGGGCAGTTCGAGCATCGCCAAAGCGGCCTCGGCGTCGCCGACGGCGTATTCGACCCCCCACATCGGCGGGTCGTTCCATTCGGGGAATGTGATCAGCGTTGCGCCGTCGATGGCCCCTCCGTCAGTGACGTCTCGCAGGGTGCGGGCGCCGTCTGGGCTGGCCGCGGCACCGGCCCAGAGCGCGATCGCGGCGCGGGCTTGGCCGCTGGCGGTGCAGCGTTCGTTGTCGCCGTGGGGCGCAGGTGGCAGACCGGTTGCCCATGCGCCCGTCTGCACGGCGAGGAAGAATCCGTCGACGTCACGGTCCGAGCAGGGAAATGTTTCCTGGCCGAGCGGGGGGTGTACGTGGTTGTCCGCGGGCCACAGCTCGGATGTCGCCAGCCGGTTGGCGACGCTGGGTGGCAGTCCGTCCTTGAACGCCGCCGGTTGACAGTT
>JBDSBE010000129.1:0-9719 GCA_039921745.1 Ilumatobacteraceae bacterium
TGTGACGGAGCCGGTGCGGGCGGACGTTGGTTCTGAACCCGGCGCGACGAGCATGGTCTTTGACCCAACGGTCGACGGCGGCCGCAAGATCCGAAGACACCGCGCCGAGATCAACGCGGCACTCGAACACGGCCTTTCAAACGCGCTCATCGAGTCGACGAACACCAAGATCCTGGTGCTCACCCGAATGGCCTACGGATTCAAATCACCCGAAGCACTCATCGCCCTCGCGATGCTCTCACTCGGCGGTCACCGACCCGACCTCCCCGGCCGAACCACCGCCGCATGACCCACACAGACAACAGGAGAGCCCGAAATATTGAAGCTTGAAGGAATCGATCGGCGCGGTGTCAGACTGTCTTGATCGGGTCAGGGGCGATGCAGACGGGGGCGAGGCGATGAGGGTGCTCTGCCTGGGTGGTGGTCCGGCCGGTCTGTACTTCGCGATCTCGATGAAGTTGCGCGATCCGTCGCACGAGGTGACGGTGTTCGAGCGCAATCCCGCGGACAGCACGTTCGGATGGGGAGTCGTGTTGTCGGATGACGCGCTCGCCAACATGGACCGCAACGATCCGGTCAGCGCCTCGGAGATCCGGTCGCAATTCGCGTACTGGGACGATATCGCCGTCGTCCACCAGGGCGTCCGGAGCAACGGGTTCACGTTCAGATCGATCTTGATCGGCTGGGAGGGTCCAGGCTCCGCGGTATCGGCATCGTCATGGCGCTATTCCTTCGCGTCGGCGAGCATGGCGAGACACTGCCACAACATGGAGCCACGACGGGCTCACGTTTCCGACGATGCGCTCGGAGGAGGACGCCCGGCGCCTCCAACGAGTAACCGTGGTCAGACCTGCTGCGGTCGAGAAGGCCGGTTTCTGCGATCCGGTCCTCCGGTTCCGTCAGCGTCTCGTTTCTCGACACGGTGCCGAGTACCGCGTCGCGATCGACCCAGTCACCGATCGGCGCCGGCCTCCGCAGCGCAGGCAAGAGTGACACGCGATCGCCCTGGCCTGGGCAATCCCTGGTGGGCGTCCGAGTAGTCGATCAGGATCGCTCCGGGTAGTCGGTCGGGTGGTGATTTGTGACCCTCCAGGCGACGAAATATCTGTATGCACTCGTCGAGGAATCGTTCGGCCGGTTGCTCCTTCGATCGGTTGCGCCGTGCAACGTGGGATAGCTGCACGTGCTCGCTCGCGCTAGCACAGTTGAGTGGCCCTTCAGCTTGAAACGTTGGCGACGTGACACCCGGCGACGGATCGGTCCTTTGAGGTGCGTCAAGCATCGCGAGGGGAGGGTCCAGGAACCCCCGAGAGGACCACGCTGACGCAAGCGGTCGACTCGCCACCGCGCAAGCCGTCGTCGGCAAGATCGCCGTCGCCGTTGAGGATGATCCCGAGGGCGGAAAAAGGGCGGACGGGGCGGAAAAAGGGCGTGTCACACAGGTCAACAACGGTCACTCACGGTCAACAACGGTCACTCGAAACGATGCCTGACCAGGGACGCAACGCTCTCACCAGGTACGACGCGCGAACCCCCTTGGGGGTTCGATTATCCCCAGTCTGGTTCGACACGTCGCTGACCAGGGGTTATGTGGGAAGGATGGACGGGGGTGTCCAACCCCCAAGGGCCGAGTCGGCACCGAGATCGCCCCTGCTCAGCGAGGGTGACGGCCAGATCCGGCGATGCGAGGGCGGGAAAAGGGGCGGACGACGACACCGATCAGAGGCGCCGAGGCCGGATGAACCGTATTCAGGCTCCGGTTCACAGCGTGCATCATCGATGCCCACTGTTCTGGTGGTTTGGTTGTACACGGGCGCCGGAACGTCCCGGAGCTGAGTGTCAGGACAGATCGAGGATGTCGCCGATGAGGGAGAGCAGTCCGACTGATGCGATCGCAAACCAACCGACCTGAGCGACGATCACGCCGCCGCGGCTGTGGGTGAGTCGGGGCAACGACGTGCGCTCGCGGACGATCGCCCAGACCGTGAAAACGGCTGCCGCAAACACCAGCAGGAAGACGGTCAACGGGAACAGCACCACGAGCACGACCGGCAGCAGCCACCTCGCTCGTCCCTTGGTCGTCCACGACAGCGGATCGCCAACGCGATCCACGACCGGCCCGATCGCCACAGCGAAAAGCGCCGGAAGGGCCACGAACAGCCCGACTGCGAACCACATCGGCTTCAACACCCGGAAGTCGATTCCGTCGGCGTGAACGAGCATCGAACCGACGACTGCGCCGGATCCGGCCGCAAGGGTGACGCGTTGGAACCACGATGGCCCGACCAGTTTCCGAACGACCAACTGGTAGGCGGCGACACCGATGATTCCGACCAGTGACCCGATCATCAGCAGGTTGTAGGTACCGCCGAGCGTGAACTCACCGATCGTGAAGTCGTCGTCGCTCTGGACGCCGATCACCGAGTCGGGCGAGGTGAGCCGAAGCGCAAGCATCGCGAGTCGGCTTCCGACACCGACGACAACGACGCCCACCGAGATACCGGCGACGGCGAGCACCCGGAGCTGCTCGAGTACGGCCGCTCGCAACCGAACCATTGGCTCGTTCACATCCGGTCTCCTCGATCAGGTTGCGTGCCGGCCCACCAGGCGATGACTGCGAGGGTCGGAACGACCGCCAGCGAACCAACGAGCGCGATCTTATCGACCGTTCCCAGCTCGTCGAGGTGACCGATGTGATAGGTGATGTGGAGCACACCTTGAACCGTCCAGGCGATCGCCACAGCCGTCGTGAGTTCGTCGCGCCACACCGACCACAACGTGACGATGATCAGTGCGAGGTAGAGCACGCCGACGTCGCGTACGAGATGCTCGTCGTAGGTTCCGCCGGAAGACACCCAACCGCGGCCGAACGGGAAGTCGTCGAACCACGATCGAGGCGCAAAGGTCGCCTGGATCGCCGTCGGCAGCATGAACACGGCGACGAGCGTCAACGCCAACCGCTTCATCCGTCGGTAGCTCATCGCGGATCTCCGATCATGGTTGTCTCCCTGTTATTGGTCGACGCGAATCCGCGACGCGTTCACGATCTCACGAAGATCTCGCGAGCAGCCCTGTCGAACTCACTGTGTGCACCCGAAGTCTCGACTCCTGAGAGCACACATCGGTCAGGGAACACACCCCTGGACTGATCGGCGAGTCGCAACACCGAACGTGCCACGTCAGGAGTCCACGACTCGATCGATGATGACCGCGTCGACGAGGACGGCGTCGATGATGTCTGCGTTGACGCTGTCGTCGTCCTCGTCGTCCTCGTCGTCCTCCAGGAAGATGCACTCACCCGGGCAATCCAGCGCGGCGGCGATCGTCTGATTCACGTATTCCGCCGGCACGGCGACAATGCTCATTCGGCCACCGGGATCGTTGCTGGGGCTTCCCATCGAGAGCGCCGCAAGTCGTGCGCGTCGGCGCGGACCGTGACGTGACCGTCGCCCGGTTTCCCAAACCACCCAGCTCGCACCTCGGGGGCGACGACATGGAGCGGCAGGACGGTACCAGTCAGGTGGCCAATCAGGTCGTGCACCGACCAATCCGGGCACGCCCGTACCGTGGCGTTCGGTTCGCAGTCTCGATGCGGCGTCGATTCACTCACTACCAATACTGTCGCGTATTCGACGCGGTTCGGTTCACGGAGGTTCGGCGTCGTCACATGCAAGGTCGTGCTCGCCAACCCGCCCGCGCCGGGTGACGGTGCCCGTGCGGGTGCGGGCCGTTTGGCCCGGTGTCGGGGACCAGACTTCGCCGCTCCTTGCGCGGGTTATCAATCGGAGGGTCATGCGTGATCTCGCATGTCTCCACCGCAGCTTCGGGGACGGGCGATTTGGGATACGCAGCACGACGAGGTGCCGGTTGGGCGGGTTATCTGTCTGCCCGGGGGCAGAGGATTTTGGCGCTATCTCGACGCATTGACGAGCAGTGATGCGGGGGTCGGCACGGTCCACGGTTCTTCGGCGTTTGAGCGACTCCGACGACGCGGCATGAATCCAAATCTCAATATTGACTGATCATCCAATTCAACTTGACCATTGGTCAATATTGGTGTTCCATGGTGTCATTCCGACGTTGGGGAGGAGCTGACCGGTGAAAAATTCGGGGTGGGAGCGAGTCTCTTTCGGGGTCGACCCGCACTTGCTGGCGAGGAGCGTCCTCGGGACCTGCACCGCCACGTTGCAGTCGTGGGTGGTTGGAGTTGGGGTTGTGTCGGCTGTGGGGTTTCCCGGGTCGGCCGTTTTGCGTGCCACCGCCAGCAGCGATGCTTCCATTGCGATGGGGGTCGCCGGGTTGGCGCTGTCTTGCGTGGGGATTCTGGCTGTCAGCTACCGCATGTGGAGCGATCTCCACCCGAGCCCGATTGTCGCTGCGACATGACCGGATCCACGTCCCGGGTGTACGACATGACGAAGCGTTCCGATGCGGTGGGCGGGACTCGACGGCGGATCGCTACGGCTGCGCTCTTGCTGTTCAAAGAACGCGACTACGACGAAGTCAGCCTTGATGAGTTGGCCAGGGCCGCGGGTGTCTCGCGCCAGACCGTCGTCAACCACTGCGAGAACAAGGCCGGTGTGTTGCTGGCCGCGAGCGAGCTCTTCAGTGAGGAGATCAGGGATCTGGAGGCTGACGCGGTGCCCGGGGATGTGATGTCGGTGGTGCACACCACGTGCGTGCGTTATGAGGTGCTGGGCGATGCCAATGCCCGGTGGGCGGCGATGAGCACGCGTGCGACCGAAGTCGCCGAGGGACTCGCCCGCGGGCGGGTGGCATTCCAGGCGTGGCTCGAGGAGATGCTCGGCGACTTGCTGCCCGGCGACGATCTCCCGGTCGAGCGTCGACGGGTGCTGCTCGGCCTCCACGCTGCCTTGGACGTGTTCACCTGGAAGCTGCTGCGACGCGATCTCGGCCTCAGCAAAGAACAGACCGAAGTGCAGCTCGCCGACCTCGTGCTGGGCGTACTCGCCCGCCACCGGACCTGACCGAACGAAGGAGTCTCAACGATGGCGCAGTTCTTGTTCGCCCAGTGGGACGGCGGCGGAAGCCTGCCCCCAGAGCTCACCGTGGTGCGTCAACTCGTCGCCGCCGGCCACACGGTCACCGTGCTCGGCGATCCCGTGACCGAGGCTGAGGTGCGCGCCGCCGGCGTCATCGACTTCCGGCCGTGGATTGGCGCACCCCACCACACCACCCGACGGGCTGACGACGACTACATCCGCGACTGGGAGCTACGCAACCCGACCCGTGTGCTCGCCAACCTGATGGACACCCTGATGGTGAAGCCAGCCCCGCTGTTCGCCGCCGAGACACTGGCCGCCATCGATGACGTGCGGCCCGACGCCATCGCCGTGAGCTTCCCGCTGCTCGGCGCCTTGCTGGCCGCGGAGGTACGCCGAATCCCGTGCGCGGCGCTCGTGCCAAATGTCGTGTGCCTCCCAGCCGACGGGATGCCGCCGTTCGGCACCGGGTTCCTCCCACCGAAGGGTCGGCTCGGACGAACCCGCGACCGTGCACTCAACGCGTTCGTCGATCGCTTGTGGAACAAGGGCCTGCCCGAACTCAACCGTCTGCGTGCCACCCTCGGCCTCTCACTCCTGCAACGACTACTCGAGCAGTACGAGCAACCCGAGCGTGTGCTTGCCCTCACCAGTGCCTCGTTCGACTTCCCGGCCGCCCTCCCTTCGAACGTCCGCTACGTCGGCCCCCAACTCGACGACCCTGCATGGGCCGAACCCTGGACGCCACCCGACAACGACCGTCCACTCGTCCTGGTGGCGATGAGCACCACATACATGAATCATCTCGACCAGCTCCAACGAGCGGTGACCGCACTTGGCACCCTCCCGATCCAGGGCTTGGTCACCACCGGACCGGCGATCGACCCCGATCAGCTCGACGTACCCGACGGGGTGATCGTCGTGCGCTCGGCCCCCCATCGCGACGTGCTCGCCCACACCGACGTGCTCGTCACCCACGGCGGCCATGGCACCGTCATGAAAGGCCTCGTCGCCGGCGTGCCGATTGTGTGCATGCCGACCGGCCGAGACCAACCCGACAACGCCGCACGACTCGCCCACCGCGGTGCCGGTCTCAAGATCTCGAAGAATGCGTCGCCCGCCAAGATCGCCGCCGCGATCGAGCACGTGCGCAACACGCCGTCGTTCCGGACCTCAGCAGGCCGCCTCGGTGACCAGCTGCGCGCCGATGCGGACAGCGGTGCCGCCCTCGCAGAGCTCGAAGCCCTCGCCTCACCAGCTCGAACCGACAAGCAGGATTCCGTCTGACTGTCGTGCCGACCCAACACGGGACCCCCTCGACGACCTCGAGACCATCTCCAGGACGAGTTCGATGGCCTCGATGACCAACCCAAGCTCCCGTTCCCGAATTACCCCAACAATCGACTGTCCACTCTCGTCGAAGCGCGATTTGTCGAGCGGATCGCCATACACACTCCTGGGCGGCTGCTCAATGGCGGTGGGGTTCGGAGATGAATCGATGTCTCAATCTCCGTTGGAACCGGCCGTCCAGCGGAGTAGCGGACGCGGCCGAGCGGTGCACCTCTCAGGTACGCGCTCTCCCAATCGCCGTTGCGGTGCCCGTCACCGGTGGTCGAGGGTACCGTCGTCGGAATTCGGGGACGGCCGTTGTGGATCGTGCCCTGTCTGGCTGCCGAGTGAGTTCGCGGGGCGAACTCAGAGGTGATCCGGGTCGTTCCGAGGTTTCCTGACACGGACGCTGCCAGAACGACGAGCTGACAGACTGTGAGAATGGTGTTGTCGGGTGGGTCGTTGTGACGGGGCGACCGGCGGGCCTGGTGACATTCCTGTTCACCGATATCGAGGGTTCGACGCGTCGTTGGGAACGCGATTCCGATGGGATGCGGGCCGACTTGGCTGCGCACGACGACGTGCTCAGATCCTCGATCGAGTCGCGCGGTGGCTGGCTGTTCAAACACACGGGCGACGGCGTGTGCGCAGCATTCGAGTCGCCACAGGCCGCACTCGACGCGGCGGTCGGTGCGCAACGGTTGTTGACGCTTCCGGTTCGAATGGGTATCGCAACCGGTGATGCCGAGAAGCGCGGCGAGGACTACTTCGGCCCCGGGGTGAATCGTGCAGCGCGAGTGATGGGGGTGGGTCACGGCGGCCAAATCCTTGTTTCCGGCTCGACCGCCGGGTTGGTGTCGCGTGATGACCTGATTGATCTGGGTGCGCACCGGTTGCGAGACCTGTCCGGCGTCGAGCATCTGTTCCAGGCCGTTGCGGACGGGTTGGCGTCGGACTTTCCACGATTGACGACGGTGGACGAAGTGCCCGGGAATCTTCCCGTTCAGGCAACCAGCTTCGTCGGTCGCGATGCCGAGGTGCAGGAGCTGATCGAGCTCGTCAGACAGCATCGGTTGGTGACGTTGACCGGCGTTGGTGGGGTCGGCAAGACCCGGTTGGCCGTGCAGGTTGCGGCGGACCTGGTGCCGGAGTTTGGCGGTGGGGTGTGGCTTGTCGAGTTGGCCTCGGTCGGCGAGCGTGCGGCTGTGCCGGATGCGGTCGCGACCGCCCTGGGGATCATGCCGCAGCCGGGAAGGGCGGTGATCACCAGCATCGCGGAGACGTTGGCCGGCCGGACCGTGTTGGTGGTCTTGGACAACTGCGAGCACGTGTTGGACGTGGCCGCAGAACTGATCGAGGCGATCCTGGCGAGCTCGTCGACGGTATCGATCATTGCCACTTCACGTGAGGGTTTGCGCGTCGGTGGTGAGTACTTGTGGCCGGTGCCCTCGCTCGATGTCCGGGAAGGTGCTGGTTCGTCCGCGGTCGAGTTGTTCGTCGAACGCGCTCACGCCGCTGTACCCGGGTTCTCGATGGACACCACTGCAGATACGGAAGCGGTCACTGAGATCTGCCGCCGTTTGGACGGGATCGCGTTGGCGATCGAACTGGCGGCAGTGCGGATGGTGTCGATGACCCCGGTCGAGGTGTTGGCGCGCCTGAACGACCGGTTTCGTCTGCTGTCGGGGTCGCGTCGTGGTCTGGAGCGTCATCAAACGTTGCGGCAGGCGGTGCAATGGTCCTACGACCTGTTGAACGGGGACGAGCAGTGCGTGTTGGGTGTGAGTGCGGTGTTCGCGGGCGGGTTTGAGGTAGGTGCCGTGACTGCGGTTTGTGACTGTTTCGACGAGTACACGATGTTGGACGTGTTGGATTCTTTGGTGCGCAAGTCCTTGGTGACGACCAGCCGGGTCGGTGGTCGTACCCGGTACGGGCTGCTGGAAACGATCCGGCAGTTCGCCGAGGACCAACACGCCAGCATCGGCGTCGCCAACCCCGCGAGGGCGATCGTTGAGATCCGGGATCGTCATGCCAGCTATTTCGCGACTCGAGTTGCCGCGGCCACGGAGACGTTCCTCGGTCCCCGACAGCGCGAAGTGACCGAGTGGGTCGAGGTCGAGTTGGACAACTTGCGGGCCGCGTTCCACTGGGCGACCGACCGCGACGACCTCGATGCTGCGACGTCGATCGCCGCACACGCCACGATGATCGCGTTCAACGTGCAACAACTCGAGCCGATCGGGTGGGCCGAAGCGCTCCTCCCGGCAGCGGTTGTCGCCGACGTGGTGCAGCTACCGCGGCTCTACGTCGCCGCCTCCTACTGTGTGTTCGCCGGCCGACCCGACGACGGCGTCAAATACGCACAGGCTGCAGTCGTGTTGCAGGCCGATTCCCGCTACCAATCGTTCGAACACCCGATCGCCATCTTCATGGAGTCTCAGGCGCTCCTCTACTCCGGGCAGATCGACCGCTGCGAGGAGATCTGCACCACGCTCGCTGCTCAGGCCGGCATGGCTCAAGTTCTCGGACTGTGTGGATTGACGTCCTTGTTCCCGCTCATCGGGCGAGTTGATGAGGCGATCGCGATCGCGGACGAGACGATGGACGCCGCGCGAGATCGTGGCGTCCCATCCGAAATCGCCTTCGCGTACTACGCATGTGGGTTGGCCTTCCTCGATGTCGACCCGCCCCGAGCCCTCGACATCTACCGTGACGGGTTCGCCTACGCACGAGAGCACCGACTCCTGTTCTACGAATCGGCCCTCGCCCTCGACGCGGCCGGGCTCGAAGCGCTTCATGGCGATCGCGACCGGGGATTGGAGCTGTTCGCCAGCACCATCGACGCGTACCAACGAGCCGGAGACACCCCCGACCTTGCGCTGATGTTCGCGAACCTGGCGGTGTTCTTCGACCGGATCAACCAGCCCGAGATCGCAGCTATCATCTACGGCGCCTCCACGCACCAGGCCATCGCCGGCCAGAGCGCCACCGGAGCCACAGCCGTCGAGCACCTTCGCGAAACGCTCGACGGCGAAACGTTCGACGACTGCGTTCGGACTGGTTCAGCGATGGGCACTGTCGAAGCCGTGAAGTATGCCCACGAACACATCGAGAGCACCCGTCGTCACCCACCCTGACGCCCGTCCACCAGTACGCACAGCAACCACAGACGTCGACGCGAGCGCATGATGACGAACTCGAAAAGTCGCAGCATCAGACAGCTCGGCAACGACCAGACCAACATCGGCGCACTCGCCACACAAGGTGCGATCTGTGGCGGCGTCGTTGGCGTCGCCCAAGCCGCGGTCCTGTACCGCCACCTCGGACGAATCGTGCTGGGATGGCCGGCGCTTCTCGCGGGGTCGTGGGCGCTCGGATGGACCACGA
>JBDSBE010000130.1:0-37836 GCA_039921745.1 Ilumatobacteraceae bacterium
GAACGTGGTAATGCATGAAATCGCCCGCCCTCGGTAGTCGGATTTGGCACCCGATCGGATCTTTCACACTGTGCGTGGCTTGTGGCTCGCGGTCGAAAGTGGGTTGCCTCTGGGGGGCCGGCCGCATCGGGCGGTGCCCCGAACGGACGCCGACAAGGAACTCGAGGCAACTCACATCGAGAATCGTGCATCCGCCTCTCGCGAAGTCGGCAAGAGGAGCCTGCCGCATTCGTCAGCAGCGGTGAGTGTGATTCCCGGCCATCCGTGCATACCGCACTCCGCTGACGCGTCGTCCTGAACGCCCCTACGCTGCGAGCTGTGATGCGGACGTCGTGGGCAGGGCGTTCGGCCAAGGTGGCGAAGCTCGGGGCGAAGGTCGGCTCGACCTACGCATCGACCGCAGCTCGCAAGGTGTTCGCGTCGACCGAACGACGGGTTGAGCTAGATTCGCAGCGAGAAATGAAGACCGCGTCCGCCGTGGCCGAACAGCTCGGTCAGATGAAGGGCGCGCTCATGAAGCTCGGCCAGATGGCGAGCTATCTCGATGACGGCCTGCCCGAACCGATGCGGCTGGCCCTCGCCCAGCTGCGGTCCGATGCGCCGCCGATGTCATCGGCGCTCGCGGCGCAGGTGGTCGAGCAGGAACTCGGAGCGCCTCCAGAGACGGTGTTCGTCGAGTGGGACCCCGATCCGATCGCTGCGGCGTCGATCGGGCAGGTTCATCGGGCGATCGCGATCGACCCCGACACCGGTGACGAGGTCCCGGTCGCCGTCAAGGTCCAGTATCCGGGCGTCGACGAGGCGATCATCGCCGACCTCAAGAACGCCGGGATGCTCGGCAGTCTTCTGAAGCAGGGCTTCGGCGGCCTGGACCCCGACGACATGGTGGCCGAGATCAAGGAACGGCTCGTCGAGGAACTCGACTATCGCCTCGAAGCCCGCAACCAGGCGGAGTTCGCCGACTATTACCGGCATCACCCGGTGATCCACGTGCCCGACGTGCTGCCCACGTACTCGACCGGTCGAGTGCTCACGTCCGATCTGGTGAACGGATCGACATGGGACGAGATGCTGACCTGGGACCAGACCCAGCGGGATCTCGCTGGCGAGACGATCTTCAGGTTCGTCTTCCGGAGCCTCTACCTGATGCGAGCGTTCAACGGCGATCCGCACCCCGGCAACTACCTGTTCCACGGCGACGGCCGGGTCACCTTTCTCGATTTCGGGCTCGTCAAGCATTTCACGCCCGCCGAGATGGCGACGTTCGCGTCGATGGTGAAGGCTGCTGCGGTCGACGACGACCCGGTCGAATTCCGGTCGATCCTCGAACACGCCGGGATGCTGCAACCCGACGCTCCAGTGGCGACGCCGGCCGTCGGCACCTACTTCCGCCGGTTCTACGAGCCTGTCGCATCGGATCACGAGATGACGTGGTCGGGCGAGTACGCGAGCGGGATCGTGCGCCACACGTTCGACCGCACGAGCCCGATCGCGCAGTACGCGACCGTGCCCAAGGCGTTCGTGTTCATCCAGCGCATCAACCTGGGCCTGTACGCACTGCTCGGTGAGCTGGCGGCAACCGGCAACTACCGCCGGATCGCGGAGGAACTCTGGCCGTTCATGCGGGCCGAACCGTCGACCGACATCGGGCGCGCCGAGGCCGCCTGGCTCGCCGACAACCCGCGAACCTGAGGCGGTAGCGTCACGCTCCATGCGCCGCACGCTCTCGATCACGATGCTCTTGATCGCGGTCGCCGGGTGCGGAGGCGTGGACGAGACGACCGCCACGGTCGCGCCCACCATCGCTCCCTCCACGGTGACCACGCCGTCGACCGTGCCGGTCGGCACGCTCGAGTGCGAGACCGACCCCGACCAGGCCGACTACGTCGAGGGTCAGATCCCACCGGCGAACCGACCGTGCGAGATCCCGACCGAACTGCAGATTCACGCGATCCGAAGCGGCACCGGCCGCGCCGCCGAGGACGGCGACACCCTGATCCTCGACTACACGGGCATCCGAGCCGCCGACGGACGCCTGTTCGACACCAGCTACACGCGTGGCGAGCCGCTCGACTTCGTCCTCGGTCGGGGCAGTGTCATCCAGGGCTGGGACGACGGTCTCGAGGGTGCGCAGGCCGACTCGCTCGTCAAGCTCGACATCCCGCCTGCGCTCGCCTACGGCGATACCCCGCCGGCCGGATCGGACATCGAGCCTGGTGCCGCACTGACGTTCATCATCGAGATCCGAGCTGTCGTCCCTGCCGTCACCGCCGAGGATGCGCCGCTCGACCTCGACCTTCAGCCGTCGGTCGGCGCAACCGAAGCGTCGACCCAGGTGTTGACGGAGGGAGACGGCGCCACCGTCGCGGCCGGAGACACCGCACTCGTGCAGATGCTGCTCGTGCGCGGGGACAACGAAGTGGTGCTGTTCAACACGTGGGAGCGGTCCGAAGGGGCACTGCGGATCAAGGTCGAGGACGGCCAGACGCTGCCCGGCATCCTGGAGGCGCTCGACGGCGCCCGGGTCGGCTCGACCCTCGCCGTTACGATGCCTCCCGCCGATGCGTTCGGCGAAGACGGTCAGACCAGCCTCGGACTTCCCGCCGGCGTCGACCTGATCGCCATCGTCCAGATCGTCGGCGCCTACTGACACACATCCTTCGTTCTGGGCAGGGTTTGGACGCCTGGAGCAGTCCATACGCTGCCCAGAACGAGGATGAGGAGATTGAGGTGAGGTGGCGTCAGGTCGGGGTGAGGTCGAGGCCGAGATCGAGGACTCGGGCCGAGTGGGTCAGTTCGCCGACGGCGATCCAGTCGACGCCCGTCTCGCCGACCGCACGGGCGACATCGAGGGTCAGACCTCCGCTCGCCTCCAGGGTCACGCCCGGCCCGTGGGCGTCGCGGTACTCGACCGCGGCCCGCATCTGATCGGTGTCGAAGTTGTCGATCAACACCTCGTCGGCCCCGGCATTGATCGCTTCGGCCAGCCCGTCGAGCGTGTCGACCTCGATCTCCACCGGAATCGTTGACTCCAACGCCCGCACCAGCGCGTAGGCCTTGGCGACGCCGCCCGCCGCTGCGACGTGATTGTCCTTCACGAGCGCCATGTCGGACAGCCCCATCCGGTGGTTCGAGCCACCCCCGCACCGCACGGCGTACTTCTCGACGGCCCGGAGGCCAGGGGTGGTCTTTCTCGTGTCGCGGACCGTCGCCGGTGTGCCCTCGAGTTGATCCGCCCAGCGACGGGTCAGTGTCGCCACGCCCGAGAGGTGGCAGAGCAGGTTGAGCGCGGTGCGTTCGGCGGTGAGGAGGAGTCGCGTCGGCGCCGTCACCCGCGCGACGAGCGTGCCCGGCTCGACGGTGTCGCCGTCGTCGACGAGGTGATCGAACTCACTCGCCTCGTCGCCACAGACCGCCTCGACCGCCGCCGCAGCGATCGCGAGGCCGGCGACCACCCCGTGTTCTCGTGCGCCGAACGTCGCCGTACTGCGATGGTCGGCGGCGATGGTCGCGACCGACGTCACGTCGACGCCGCCGACGAGATCCTCCGTCACCGCCATCCGTACCAGCGCCGCGATCGCGTCGGGGTCGAGCCCTCCGGCGATCAGGCGGGTGCGGGTGTCGGCGGAGATCGGGTGGAAGACGAACACGTGGAGCAACGGTAACCGACGGGCGGTCACCGAACCGCTGGCCGACGGCGGTCCGCGATGGCGCGCAGCGCCAGGCCGAGCACGGTCAGGCCGCCGGCCAGCGCAGCGAGCCCAGGCGTTGCGCCGGTCGCGGGCAGCAGTGGGGTCAGCCCCCCGATCGGGCCCTGGTACACGCCGAGATCGATCGTGCGGTCGACTTGCCCCGTGGCGAGCACGATGTCGAGGACCAACCCGTCGGGACCAGCGTCACTGTCGAGTTCGTCGCTGTCGAGGTCGTCACCGCCGACGTCAACGAGCGTCGTGACGAAACCGGCCGGCAACGACGACGTCACGAACCGAATCGAATAGGTGCCGGGCTGCAGCGACGGGAAGAGATAATTTCCCCCGACGTCGGTGGTCGTGGTCGCGTACACCTGTCCGCCCCGGATCAGTTCGACCACCACACCGGCCACGCCCGGCTCGTCTTCGCGACCGTCGCGATCGTCGTCGCGCCACACCCTGCCCCCGACGGCGGCCAGCTTGACCATCCCGAAGTCGACGGTGTCTTCGAGCGTGCCCCGTCGCAACCGCTCGGTGCCGGCCTGGAGACGGAATGCACCCGACCGGACCCGTCCGTCCACCAGCACACCGTTGTTGTCGTCGTCGGTGCCGCCGTCGGCTGACAGCGTCACGATCGCCGACGACACGAAGTCGTGAAGCGTGTTGCCGGGAACGAAGTTCTCGTTCGGCAGTTCGACGATGTAGTCACCCTCGGCCAGACCTCGGAACGAGAGCACCCCGTCAGCCCCGGTGACCGCTTCGATCGGGACGCCGGTGAACGGATCGAGGACGGGTGCTCCGCTGCCATCGAGGAGTCGACCGGTCACCCCGGGAATTCCTCGCTCGAAGGCGTCGCGAAAGCCGTCACGATCGTCGTCCGACCAGACCGTCGACGCCACGTTCAGGCTGTAGAACCCGAAGTCGACACTGCTGTCGAACGATCCGTTGTCGCGACCCTCCGTGCCGTCCGCGAGCGTCACGATTCCGGACTCGACGCCGTTCGTGCCGACCCGGCCGTCCGAGTTCCCTTCGATCCCTTCGTTCTGATTCGCGAACTGACCGGTCGACGCGGAGAAGGTGTCGAGCACACGACCGGCCCGGAAGTTCGCAGCAGGCACCCGCACCCGGTACGTGCCGGGCCGTAGATCGTCGAACCGGTACTTCCCACCCAAATCGGTGATGGTGTTAGCAATCACCGCTCCGGCAGGATCGAGGAGTTCGACGACGACATCGGCGATCGGCGGCTCGCCCACTTCGAGGCGGCCATTGTTGTCGAGGTCTTGCCAGAGGACATCGCCGATCGACAGGCGCTGGATCAACCCGATGTCGACCGTCACGTCACCACCGGCCGGCGTGCCTGCTCCGATCGCCACCACGCCGGTGCTGATCGAGCCTGATGGCCCCGCAACTCCGTTGTTGTCGTCGTCGACCCCGTCACCAGGGTTGGCACTCGTCGCGGCCCCCATCGTTGGGGCATAGAAGCTCAGCACGCTGCCCCGAGCGAAGTTTCGGGCACCGAGTCGGACCATGTACTCCCCGGCCGGCAGATCGTCGAACAGGTAGCGTCCACCCGTCGACACCACCGTGACCGGTGCCCCGTCGACACCGAGGACCGGTTCGCCCACCCCGGTGAGCAGATCGACGACGATCCCGTCCGGAGCAGGCGGTTCGCCCGTATCGAAAGCGCCCGAGCGATCGACGTCGATCCAGAGCCGGTCGCCGAGGACCCATCGGTCCGCCGGGGGTGCAGCTCCATCGTCGGGCGCGACCCCGACGGCGACGACCGCCGGGATCGTCGCGAACGAGGTCGCGGCGATCCCCAGACCGATCGTGAGCCTGCGCGCTGTCATGATCCGCTGTCTGTTCATGTCGCTCTCCGACGGGTCGTGGACGATGGCCTGACCGGCCTGGCCGTGCACCATACGCTGCCCGGCGACCCGCCCGTCGGCGGCGAGCGAGCACCGTACGCTGTCGGACGATGCCCGGGTTCCTCATCGCCCAGATCAACATCGGCATCATGGTCGCGCCCACCGACGATCCTGCCGTCGCCGAGTTCATGGAGAACCTCGACCGAATCAATGCTCAGGCCGATGCCGCCCCAGGGTTCGTCTGGCGCCTCCAGAGCGAGTCGGGCAACGCCACGGACATCCAGATCTTCGCTGACCCGCTGGAACTCGTGAACATGAGCGTCTGGGAATCGGTCCAGACGCTCAAGGACTACGTGTACCGAACCGACCACGTCGATTTCTTCCGGCGTCGCGCCGAGTGGTTCGAAGCAGACGCCAAACGCGTGGCGCTGTGGACGATCGACGCGGCCGCTACGCCGGACCTGACGGACGCGGTGCGACGAGTCGAGTTCCTCGACCGCCACGGCCCGTCTCCGTACGCGTTCGGGTTCGCCAAGCCACCGGCGCCGCTCGTCTTCGAGACCACCGATCCGAGCGATCCCGACACGCTCCGACTGATCGACCGCCTCGATCGCGAGCTGACCCGGATCGCCACGCACCCCGGCGAGAACCACTTCACCCTGTCGGCGTCACAAGTCACCGGGGACCAGGGGCGCATGCTGCGCGCTCGCTACGACGGCCGGTTGGTGGGTTGCGGAGCCGTGCGCCGCATCGCGCCGTCGATCGGCGAGATCAAGCGGATGTTCGTCGATCCTTCGGTACGGGGCCTGAAGATCGGCGCGGCGATCCTCGATCAGATCGAGCAGGCGGCCGTGTCGCTCCACATCACCGAACTGAAACTCGAGACGGGGCCGAATCAACCGGCAGCGCTCGGCCTGTACGTGGAGGCCGGGTTCGAACGCTGCGGGCCGTGGGGGGAATATCTCGACTCACCGGCGACGAGCATGTGCTTCAGCAAACGTCTCCCCCAACCATGACCATCCTCCGTCAGACGTGCGGGATGCCGGTGATCGCCAGATCTCCGTCGATCGTCAACCTGACGTCGAGTTCGGTCAGCCACGCGTCACGAGGGTCCGGCCGGTCGTCACGACGATGACATCCACGGCTCTCGGTACGAGTCGACGCCGCGAGTGCCGCTGCAGCCGCGACGGTGAGCATGTTCGTCGCCTCCCACGCCGCCCGCGACCCCGTGACCCCGACCGAGGCGGTCGATGCCAGCGCTTCGAGCTGACGGATCGCGCTCGCCATGCCCTCGCGGGTGCGTCGTACGCCGACCTGGCTCGACATCACCGATCGCATCTCCACGCGCTGAGCGGGGTTGCGCAGCGGCGCATCGACGCTCGCGCGGGTCGATGGGCTGACGTCGACCGATTCGGGGAGCTGGGCCGACAGCGCTGTGCCCAGCCTGGTGCCCGCCACGATCCCTTCGGTGAGGCTGTTGGACGCGAGCCGGTTCGCGCCGTGGACGCCCGTACACGTCACCTCGCCGATCGCGTACAGCCCCGGCAGGTCCGTGACGCCGTCGAGATCGGCCGGAATCCCTCCGCACGCATAATGCGCCGCCGGAGCAACCGGGATGCGGTCGCGAGCCGGATCGACGCCGGCATCGCGACAGGCCTCGGTGATCGACGGGAACCGCGCGTAGAACCCCTCGCCGAGGTGAGTGGCATCGAGGAAGACGTGGTCGCCGATGCCGCCAGGCGCCTCCGCCATCCGCCGACTGATGGCGGCCGCCACGACGTCGCGGGGTGCCAGATCTTCGAGCGGGTGGACGCCCTGCATGATCCGTCGACCGAGCCCGTCGTAGAGCATCGCGCCCTCACCGCGAACGGCTTCGGACACGAGCGCCTGCTGACCGCGCGCATCGGGTCCGACCCACAGCACCGACGGGTGGAACTGCACGAACTCGACGTTGCGGGCCGGCAGTCCGGCTCGCATCGCAAGCGCCAGGCCGTCTCCCGTCACTGCAGGAGGATTCGACGTCGAAGCGAACACCTGACCGTACCCACCGGTGGCGACCACGACGGCCCGAGCGGTGACGAGGCCGACCGACTCGACGGCTCCGTGTTCGTCGAGGCGGGCAACCCGGACGCCAGCAGCGTGCCGACGGCCCGCCCGGTCGGCCGCACACACCAGATCGAGTGCGAAGGCGTGTTCGAGGATCTCGACGCCGGCATCGATCGCCGCCCGGTCGAGCGTCCGCTGCACCTCGGCACCTGACTGGTCGCCGCCGGCATGGACGATCCGGCGGTGGGAATGGCCACCCTCCATCGTGAGCGCCACGTCGCCCGCCTCGTCGGGATCGAACATCGCACCCAGCTCGATCAGTCGGCGGATCGCCACCGGCGCTTGCGTCGCGAGCGTTCGGACGGCGACTTCATCGCACAGGCCGGCCCCTGCCGAGAGCGTGTCGGCGACGTGCTCCTCGATCGAATCCGACGGGTCGAGTACAGCGGCCAGGCCCCCCTGCGCCCACGCGGTCGAGCCGGCGGCGAGCACGTCCTTCGTCACGACCAGCACCGAGCGCTGCGGTCGCATCGCGAGACCCGCGGCGAGGCCGGATGCGCCGGAGCCCACGATGGCCACGTCGACATCCCGCTCCCATGTGACTGCGGGCGCTGCCAACTGCGGCGGCAGGACGAAGCTCACGGGGGGTTCATTCCGACGTCGGCGACGGGGTGCCGATCTCGATCATCCGCTCGACGCTGCGACGTGCAGCATCGGCGATATCGACGGGAACATCGACCACGTCGGTGCCCTCGCGGAGCGATCGCAGCAACTTCGCCGGCGTGATCATCTTCATGTACTTGCAGACGGCCGCACGGTTCACCGGGACGAACTCGACATCGGGCGCCGCCTGGCTGAGCGGGTACAGCATGCCGGTCTCGGTCGCGACCAGCACCCGCTTCGCGCCGGTCCGCCGTGCTCGATCGACCATCCCGCTGGTCGACAGGATCTGGGTCCGACCCTCGGGTACCACGCCCGACTCGGCGAGGTACAGCGCACTCGTGGCGCACCCGCATTCCGGGTGGATGAAGAGTTCGGCGTCCGGGTCCGCATCGACCTGCGCCTTGAGTTCGGCGCCGTTGATCCCTGCGTGCACGTGGCACTCACCCAGCCAGATGTGCATGTTCTCCCGCTGGAGGGAGCGTTGAACGTGGGCTCCGAGGAACTGGTCGGGACCGAACAGGACCGTTCGGTCGGACGGGATGCTCGCAACCACATCGACCGCGTTCGACGACGTGCAGCAGATGTCGGTCTCGGCCTTCACGGCAGCTGTGGTGTTGACGTAGCTCACGACCACGGGCGGCGGTTGCCCCTCGACGGTGTACTCAGCTTTCCACGCCCGCAGCT
This sequence comes from Ilumatobacteraceae bacterium, assembly GCA_039921745.1. Lineage (GTDB taxonomy): Bacteria > Actinomycetota > Acidimicrobiia > Acidimicrobiales > Ilumatobacteraceae > Ilumatobacter. Next base: position 8,951 of record JBDSBE010000130.1, read on the forward strand.
GCTCTGCATTGATCGTCTCCGCGAGACTGCATCCGGCGCGTTGATCGGGAATCAGCACGGTCTTGTCGAAGCTGAGGATCTTCGCGGTCTCGGCCATGAAGTGCACGCCGCAGAACACGATCGTCGACTGTTCAGCCGTTGCCGCCAGCCGAGACAGGCCGAGCGAATCACCGGTGTGATGGGCGACGTCCTGGATCTCCGGGAGCTGATAATTGTGGGCGAGGATGACCGCGTCACGTTCGGCAGCCAGTGTCGCCACCTGGTCTCGCCAATCAGTCGGCAGGATCTCGACATCGGACTCGACCACGGACATGCGGCGACCATACCCCGCGCTCCGGGGGCCCAACCGAGCCGCCTGTCAGGGTGCGGTGCGGGCGTCAATCCGGGAGCTTCGGCGTCTCCGCCGACTGCCCGCGCCCCACCAGCGACGCACGCGACACCGCCGATGCGCCGAACCGATCGCGGAGGAGGTCGAGGGTGCTGTCGAGCGCCGAACCTTTCGCCCGACCGAAGGGCAGCAGCAACTGTTCGGTGTCGTCGACGCTGCGGAGGTTGGCCACCGACAATCCGACGAGCGTGAGACCGCGCCGCTCGATCGTCGCGCGTTGCGCACGCAGCAGTGACACGGCGACCCCGGCGATCGGCTCGGTCGACGCAGTCTCGTGGCGCAGCGTGCGCGACCTCGTCGCACGGGTGTAGTCGTCGAATCGGAGCCTCAGCGTGATCGTGCGACCGACGCGGTCGGCCCGGCGCATCCGGCGCGCGACGCGGTCGACGATGCCGAGCAGCAGCGCCTCGACCACTTCGGCGTCCTTCGGGCCTCGCCCGAGCGCCTGCTGCGAACCGATCGACCCTCGCCGCCGAGCGGTGTCGATCCGGCGCGGATCCCGGTTGTGTGCGAGTGCGTGCAGATGCCGACCGGCGCCGACACCCAGCATGGCGCTGAGGTGCGGCTCTCCCAGCCGGGCGATGTCGCCGACCGTGAGGATTCCCCTGGCGGCCAGCTTGCGTTCGGTGACGGGGCCGACGCCCCACAGCCTGCCGACCGGCAGCGGGTGCAGGAATTCCAGCTCGTGATCCGGCTCGACGACCAGCAGACCGTCAGGCTTCGCGACGCCGCTCGCCACTTTCGCCAAGAACTTCGTGCGGGCGACGCCCACGGTGATCGGCAGACCGACCCGATCGAGCACGTCGACTCGCAGCTTCGCCGCGATCGCCGCCGGAGAGCCGGCGACCCGCCGCAGCCCTGACACGTCCAGGAACGCCTCGTCGATCGACATGCCCTCGACGAGTGGCGTCGTGTCGTCGAACACGGCGAACACCGCGCGGCTCGCCTCGGTGTAGGCCTCGAATCGCGGCTGCACCACCACGAGGTCCGGGCACAGCTCGCGTGCCCGGTGCTCCGGCATCGGCGTGTAGACGCCGCGCCGCTTGGCTTCGTAGCTGGCGGCGAGCACGATCCCGCCACCGACGACGATCGGCCGCCCGCGCAGGGTCGGATCGTCACGCTGTTCCACCGAGGCGTAGAACGAGTCGAGGTCGGCGTGCATGATCGTCGCTTGCTCACCAGTCCCCGGACGCGTCATCGAACACATGTTCGCACATGCGTCGGTCCTCGTACAGGGGCGTCATACTGGGTCGTCTTGAGCCACTCCCCCAACGGCGAAACCGATCATGCACTCGCCGTTCGGCTGGCGGTCGAGGCCGGTCATCGCCTGGTCGAGCGACGGGCCGAACTGTTCGCCGCCGGCGCCGGCGCATGGGAGGTCATGGACACGGGCGACGCAGTGGCGCATGCGTTCATCGCCGAGCAGCTCCGTACTCTCCGCCCGAACGACGCCGTGCTCGACGAGGAAGCAGCCGAGGACCCCCGCCGGTTCACGTCCGACCGTGTCTGGATCATCGACCCCCTGGACGGCACCCGCGAGTACGGCGAGCTCGGTCGCCACGACTGGGCCGTCCACGTCGCACTGTGGGGTGGCGACGAGTTCTCGACAGGTGCCGTTTCACTCCCGGCCCTCGACCTCGTCTTCTCGACCGATCCGGCACCGGTCCTGCCGACCAGAGAACGGCAACGTCCACGGATCGTCACCTCGCGATACCGCGCCCCCTACGCCGCGGTCGTCGTCGCGAACGCACTCGACTGCGACGCCGTCCGGCTCGGCTCTGCCGGGGCGAAAGCGATGGCGGTGGTCATGGGCGAAGCGGACATCTACCTGCACGACGGCGGCATGTACCAGTGGGATTCGGCAGCGCCCGCCGCCGTGGCGCTGGCAGCGGGCCTGCACGTGAGCCGGATCGACGGGTCGCCGATCGTCTACAACGACCGGGATCCGTGGCTGCCCGACGTGTTGATCTGCCGACGCGAGTACGCAGGACCGATCCACACGGCACTCTGGGGTGACTGATGGAGATCACGACGATTCGACACGCCATCGAGAACCACGTCGCCGTGGTCTCGCTGCATCGTCCGCACCGACACAATGCGTGGACGGGTCGTATGCACGCCGAGTTCCGTCACGTGATGGCCGAGTTGGAGGCGAACGACGCCGTTCGTACCGTCGTGGTCACCGGCACCCCACCGGCGTTCTGCGTCGGCGGGGACAGCGATGCATTGGCCCAGCACGCTGAGCGCGGAGGCTACGACACCGGCCTCCCACCTGAGCCGGCGACGCCTGGCATCAACCGACGCCCCGAGTACGACGAGGACTTCGCCTGGATGTTCGGGTACCGGGTGCCGATCATCGCCGCCGTCAACGGTGCCGCGGCCGGCGTCGGGCTGGCACTCGCGCTGTTCTGCGATCTCCGGTTCGCATCGGCGTCGGCCAAGCTGACCACGGCGGCACCCAAGCTCGGCCTCCCCGCCGAGTACGGGATGAGCTGGGTGCTCCCACGCCTGATCGGGATCACCCGCGCCAACGACCTCCTCCTGTCCGGGCGGATCGTGACGGCGGCCGACACCGCCGAGTGGGGGCTCTGGAACGACGTGCTGCCGGATGGCGACAGCGCGGTCGCAGCCGCACTCGAGTACGCCACCCTCCTCGCAACCGCGGTGGGGCCGCAGGCGCTCAGCACCACGAAGGCACAGATCGCACGCGATGTGCACCGCCACGACTCCGCCGGATCAGTCGCCGAGTCGAAGGAACTGCTCGACAGGGCGATGCGCACCGCGGAATACCGTGAGGGCGTCGCCGCCCTGCGCGCCAAACGGCCACCCCGATTCTGAACCCGTGGGGCGCCGGTCGCAGCAACAGTCGGCGTCTCCCGAGAGCCGACGACGTCTCGTACACTGCTCCGATGGACGAGCGGCCACCGAACTCACCCTGGTTGGCGCTCCCGGCGGTCGCGTCGGCAGGGGCGGCGGTGATCCACGCCATCACCGCGGGCACCCATGCCGACCTCCCGGGCCTCGCCCGTGTCTTCCTGGTCATGGCAGTCGCCCAGGCCGCGGCATCGATCGTCGGTTTGGTTCGGTCGGACCGCCTCGCCGTCGGAGCGCTCGTCGCGGTCAACGGCGTAGCCTTTGCCGCCTGGGTCGTCACCCGATTCGCCGGGGTCTCCTTCGTCGACGGCCTCGAGGTCGCTCAGCGACCAGGTCGTGCCGACACGACCGCTGCAGTGCTGGCCTCGGCAGCGATCGTGGGCGCGGTCTCTGGGCGGTACCTGCGGGCGGCGACCCGAGCGCCGCGTGCAATCGGCATCTCGACCGTCATGCTGGGCGTTTTGATGGTGCCCGGCCTGGCAGCTGCACTCGACCACGACCACACCGCCCATACCGACCACGCCGACCACGATGACACTGCCGATCACGCCGTCACCGCCGACACCGCAGCGGTTCACGATCATGCCGATCCATCGTCTGGATCCGTGGCCGCAGTCGCAGGTTCGCCGGCGCCGGCCGACGTCCTCGCCGCGCACGATCACACCGAATCCCCGACGGATACGGTTGCCGGCGATCACACCACGCACACCGAGGAGGCCGCCCTGGCGGCCGACCCTGGCGCCTGGCCACGGCCGTGGGACCCGACTGCGCCGATCGACTTCTCCGGTGTCGCCGGGGTCACGGCAGAGCAGCAGCAGCGAGCCGAGGAACTCGTTGCCGCAACGCTCCGTGACCTCACGCAATTCGCCGACGTCGCCACGCTCCCAGCACTCGGATACCGGTCGATCGGAGACGCCGGCACCGGGTTCGAGCACTACATCAGCACCGCCCGCATCCTCGACGACAAATTCTTGGATCCGACCGCGCCCGAGTCGCTGGTATTCGCAGTCGAAGGCGACGACCGAACCCTCGTGTCGGCGATGTTCATCGCGAAGGAGACTCCGATCGACGACCCGTCTCTGACCGGGTTCGCCGGGCCGCTGATGCAGTGGCACGTGCACGACAATCTGTGCTGGGGACTCGACGATCTGGGTCAGCCGGTCGTGAAGGGGCTGGTCGATCCTGTCGACGGCTCCTGCCCACCAGGAACGATCAACGCCGGTGGGGAGAATCCGATGGTGCACGTCTGGATCGCCCCGCACGAGTGCGGTCCGTTCGCAGCCCTGGAGGGCCACGGTGCCGGCCAGGCGAGCGTGAGCGACGGGGTCCGGATGGATCAGTGCGATCACGGCGCCCACGGCGACACCGCAGCGACCGACGATCACGCCGGGCACGCGGCAGCCGACACGAAGCCGTACGATCCCGACCTCCCGATCGACCTGGGTGGCGTGGACGGTGTCACGCCCCAGCAGCAGGCATTCGCAGAGAATCTCGTCGGCGCCACGGTTCGCGACCTGCCGCAGTGGCAGGACCTCGACGCGGTCGAGGCCGCCGGCTTTCAATCGATCGGCGACGCGGCCACAGGCCACGAGCACTACATCCAGTGGGAGTGGATCGACGACGACACGATCCTCGACCCGGACTTTCCCGAGAGCCTCGTGTTCGAAACTCGACCCGACGGGTCGAAGCAACTCGTGTCGGCGATGTTCATGATGCCGAGCGGCACCCCACTGGACGACGTCCCCGACTTCGGCGGCGCCCTGATGCAGTGGCACGTTCACGGCGATCTGTGCTTCACCGCCGACCCGGTGGCACCGAGAGTCGGCGGGGTCAAGCAGGTCGGGACGCCCTGCCCGGCACCGCTCGTCGACGGGACGATGTCGCCGATGATCCACGTCTGGATCACCAAGCATCCGTGCGGTCCGTTCGCAGCGCTCGAGGGAGTCGGCGGCGGGCAGGTACCGGACGGCGAAGCGATCCTCTGCGACGCCGCGCACGGCGCTCACTGACATGAACTAGCCCCGGGTGTAACGGATGGTGTCGGATACCAACCGTTACTCTGCACGAGGGTCGATCGCTGCCCGTTCGGGCCCTGATGACGGCATCATGGTCGCATGGCCGACGATGTGGCATCCGATCGGAGTTGGGGTGCGTTCTCCGACGCCGTTCCCTGGGACATCGACCGTGAAGCGATCACCTGGATGGAACGCGTCGACGACCTTCGGGAGCGGGCCCGCGCCGACGTTCCGAGACTGACAGCCGCCGGCCGACGGCCTCCGGCCCGCCGCGTCGCAGTCGTCGTGGGGCGGCTCGCCGTCGCACTCCTGCCGTGGTTCTGGCGTCGGCGGCGCGACACCTACTCGACCACCGACCTCGGCCGAGCCGACCTCGCCAAGCGGCTTCGCGAAGCCGCCGAGCAGCTCGGCCCGAGCTACATCAAACTCGGCCAGATCATCTCGTCGGGCGAGGGCCTGTTCCCTTCCGAGCTCGTCGACGAGTTCAAGAAGTGCCGCGATCAGGTGCCCGCCGAACCGTTCGACGTCGTCCGCCTCACGATCGAGCAGGACCTCGGCTGCCGACTCCACGACGTGTTCGAGTTCGTCGACACCGAACCGCTTGCAGCGGCTTCGATCGCCCAGGTGCACGCCGCCCGACTGCGGACCGGCGAGGACGTGGTCGTCAAGGTCCAGCGGCCGGCGGTGTCGACGCTCGTCCACAAGGATCTGCGGGCAATGGCGTGGATCGCACCGCACCTCGTCGGTCGTATCGCGGTCGCCGCACTCGCGAACCCACCGGCGCTCGTCGAGTTATTCGCGGAAACGATCGTCGAGGAACTCGACTTCCGACTCGAAGCCGCCAACATGATCGACATCGCCGTCGTGCTGCACGATCTGCAGCAGGAGGGCTACGTCGTACCCCGACCGCACCCCACGCTGGTGACCCGGCGCGTGCTCGTCATGGAGCGGCTGTCGGGGTTCAACTTCGACGACGTCGTCGGCATGCACGACGCCGGGATCGACACCGAAGCGGTGATCCGCACCGGCATGGTCGCCTTCATGGAAGGCGCGATGATCCACGGCATCTTCCACGGTGACCTCCACGGCGGCAACCTGTTCGTCATGGCCGACGGACGCACCGCCCTGCTCGACTTCGGCATCGTCGCCCGTCTCTCACAGGAACGTCGACTCGCGTTCCTCCGCCTGATGCTCGGAGCGACCACCAACGACGTCAAAGGCCAGATGGCCGCGCTGCGCGACCTGGGCGCGCTACCGATGGACACCGACCTCGATGCGGTGATCGCCGATCTCGGACTCGACCGCCCTCCGATCGACCCCACCACGCTCACCGGCGACGAGATGGTGAAAGAGGTCCAGCGCATCGTCAAGGCACTCCTCGGCTACGGCGCCCGACTCCCCAAGGAACTGATGCTCTATGTGAAGAACATGGTGTTCCTCGACGGCGCCATCTCCCGACTGGCCCCCGACCTCGACCTGCTGGCGGAAGTCGCCAACATCTCCGTGCTGTTCGCGCAGCGGCACGGTGAGCGGATCGCGACCGAACTCGGCCTCGGCGTCACCGCGATCGAGTTCGACTTCGACGGGGTGAAGGCCGGCTTCGGGCTCGACGCCGACGTCGACAGCCTGACCTATCGCGAGTTGCAGGAGCGCCGGGCGCTGATCCAGAAGCGAATGCGGAGCCACGTCGAACAGTCCCGCTGAGCGGCGTCGACGGGTAGCGTCGACGCGTGCGCCTCGTGATCGCCCGCTGCTCCGTCGACTACGCCGGGCGGCTCACTGCGCACCTGCCCGAGGCGAACCGGCTGATCATGGTCAAAGCGGACGGCTGCGTGGCGATTCACGCCGACGGCGGTGCCTACAAGCCCCTGAACTGGATGAATGCGCCGAACAAGTTGGTCGAGATCGCCGATGGCGACCCACCCCGGTGGACCGTGACGAACCCGCAGCGTGAAACACTGACGATCACGCTTCACCAGGTCCTGTCCGACTCCGCCTACGAACTCGGCGACGACCCGGGCCTCCAGAAAGACGGGGTCGAGGCCCACCTCCAGGAGTTGTTGGCCGCCTCACCCCACGCCATCGAGAACGGACTCACGCTCGTGCGCCGCGAGTATCCGACGGCGATCGGACCGATCGATCTCGTGTGTCGTGACCACGCCGACACGGTGGTCGCGGTCGAAGTCAAACGGCGAGGCGAGATCGACGGGGTCGAGCAGCTCGCGCGCTACATCGAGCGACTGCGACTCGACTCGTCGCTCGGCGACATTCGCGGCGTGTTCGTCGCCCAGTCGATCAAGCCCCAGGCCAAGGTGCTCGCCGAGAGTCGCGGATTCCGATGGGTCGAGGTCGACTACGACCTGCTCCGGGGCATGGCGCCGGACGAACTCCGGCTGTTCTGAGGCCGCGTCGCCACCTGATCGCGACCGGCGACGCGTAGCGTCGACGGTATGCGCTTTCCAACGCAGCTGGTTGTCGCTGCCGGCCTCGCGATCAGTGGATGCGGTGGCGGGTCGGCGTCCGGACCCGGTATGACCAACGAATCCATTGCTCCAACGTCGGTCGAGAGCGAGTCGGCGAGCCCCGCGGACACGATCGGCCGAATCGATGCACCCGCCACCGCGACCACCCCGGCCCAGCGCCTCGACGACGACGTCGTGGTGGCCTGGATCGGTGGATCCGACCTCGAACTCGACGGACGATCGCTGCCGTCCGCCGTTTCGGCGCGATCGCCGCAGATCGCCGGTCGAAGCCTGACGATCGTGGCCGACGTGACAATCGGACCCTTGCCCGCCACGATTCGGGATCGGGTCGAGCGTGCGGCAGTCCGAAACGTCGATGCACTGATCGTGCCGCTCTCACCATCCTGGTTGACCTGGAACGGCCACGACGACTGCCACGGACTGACGCCGCCGCATGCGTTCTATTCGTGCATTCTCGACCCCGCTCCCGGCACCGATGTCACTGCGCTCCGTGCCGAGGTCGCCGATCTCATCGACACCATCGTGGAAACGGGGATTCCTGCCTACCTCTACGTGATCCCCCATTCGATCGATGCGCTCACCGATCCGCTCCTCGCGGATCGACTGGCCTCCCTCGATGCGACCTTCACCGCCCTCGACCCGCGAGTCGATCGGGTCACCTATGTCGGCCACGTCGTCACACGCGACCTCGATCGCATCAGCGAGGGTGTCGAGTTCTTCGACATGGTCCATCCCACGCCCGTCGGCGTCGAGCGACTCGCCGACTTCTTCGCTGCCCAGCTCCCCCTGGTGCTGCGGCTCACGCCGAACTGAACCGTTCGACCCGTGTCGGCTACCGTCGCGGCCATGCCACAGGAAGTGCAAGGAGTCATCGCCAGAGCGAAAGGCCAGCCGGTCAGTCTCGAGACGATCGTGATCCCCGACCCTGGTCCTGGCGAAGCCGTCGTGAAGATCCAGGCCTGCGGCGTCTGCCACACCGACCTGCACTATCGCGAGGGCGGCATCAACGACGAGTTCCCGTTCCTGCTCGGCCACGAGGCAGCCGGGATCGTCGAGTCGGTCGGCGAGGGGGTCACCCGGGTGGAGCCCGGCGATTACGTCATCCTCAACTGGCGGGCTGTGTGCGGCGAGTGCCGCGCCTGCAAGCGCGGTGAGCCGCAGTACTGCTTCGACACGCACAACGCCGCTCAGAAGATGACGTTACAGGACGGCACCGAGCTGTCGGCAGCTCTCGGCATCGGTGCGTTCTGCGACAAGACGCTCGTGCACTCGGGCCAATGCACGAAAGTCGATCCTGCAGCACCCGCCACGGCCGCCGGTCTCCTCGGGTGCGGGGTGATGGCCGGCCTCGGCGCAGCGATGAACACCGGCGGCGTGCGGCGCGGTCAGAGCGTCGCGGTGTTCGGATGCGGTGGCGTCGGCGACGCCGCGATCGCCGGAGCGAAACTCGTCGGCGCGTCGACCATCGTTGCCGTCGACATCGACGATCGCAAGCTCGAGTGGGCACGCGGCTTCGGCGCCACCCACACCTGCAACTCCACCGAGACCGACCCCGTCGAGTTCATCCGTTCGGTCACCGGCGGCAATGGCGCCGATGTCTGCATCGACGCGATCGGACACCCAGAGGTGTACAAGCAGGCCTTCAACGCTCGGGATCTCGCCGGGACGGTGGTGCTCGTCGGTGTCCCGAATCCGACGATGAAACTGGAGTTGCCGCTGATCGACGTATTCGGTCGCGGAGGCGCGCTCAAGTCGTCGTGGTACGGGGATTGCCTTCCCGAACGGGATTTCCCGATGCTGATCGACCTCTACCTCCAGGGGCGGCTCGACCTCGACGGTTTCGTCAGCGAGACGATCGGGATCGGCGACGTCGAAGCGGCGTTCCACAAAATGGAAGCGGGCGACGTCCTGCGCAGCGTCGTGGTGATGGACCGCTGAGATGCCCGTCGAACTGATCACCACCGATGGGTTGTTCAAGCTCGACGGCGGCGAGTGGGAAGTCACCAACAACATCTGGCTCGTCGGTGACGACCGCGAAGTCGTCGTGTTCGACGCCGCCCACGACCACGAGCCGATCGTGGCGGCGATCGACGGGCGTCGCGTCAAGGCGATCGTGCTCACGCACGGGCACAACGACCACATCAACGCCGCCGTCCCGCTCCGAAACGCTGTCGACGCCCCGATCCTGCTGCACGCCGAGGACCGCATGCTCTGGGACGTGGTCTGGCCCGACGACGAGCCCGACGGCGCCGTGATCCCGGGAGAGACCGTCGATGTCGGCGGCCACTCGCTCGGCATCCTGCACACGCCGGGGCACTCCCCCGGCTGCTGCTGCTTCTACGACGCCGGCTCGGGCATGGTCATGACCGGCGACACCCTGTTCTGTGGTGGCCCGGGGGCGACCGGGCGGACCTACAGCGACGAGCCGACGATCCTGCGCTCGATCATCTCGACGCTCCTGCGCCTCCCGCCCGAGACGGTCGTGCACACCGGCCACGGCGAGAACACCACGATCGGGGCCGAGCGCGAGGTCGTCACGGCAAAGGCCGCCGAACTCGGCGTCGAGTAAGTCGCCGAGCCGTCACGTGATCTGACAGCGGTGATCGGGGGCAGCGATAGTTTGCTGTCATGCGCAGCGTCCGCGGGGTCGTCCAGCACTATGCATGGGGAGACCATCACTTCATCCCGGCCCTGCTCGGCGTCGATCCGGACGACGAGCCGTGGGCGGAGCTCTGGCTCGGAACGCACCCGAACGGGCCGGCGACGCTCGACGACGGCACGTTGCTGGTCACAGTCACCGGTGAGCTCCCGTATCTCCTGAAGGTGCTGTCGGCGCGGGAACCGCTTTCACTGCAGGCTCACCCGACGATCGAACAGGCAGTCGACGGGGCCGCGCGTGGGATCTTCGATGATCCCAACGCGAAACCCGAGCTCATGGTCGCACTGACCGAGTTCGAAGCATTCTGCGGCGTTCGGCCCGTCCGGGCGACCGTCGACCTGCTGCGTTCGATCGGTGCGTCCCCGCTCGCCGACACCGTCGCGGCCGACGGCCCGGGTGCGGCAATGCGTGGCCTGTACGTCGGCGACATCGATCCAGGGGCCACGCTCGCAGCGTGCAGCTCCGCCGACGGCCCTGAAGCCGAATGGGTTCGCGCCCTTGCGAACCGGTATCCGGGCGACCCGAGCGTGGTCGTGACGCTGCTGCTGAACTACGTCGTCCTGCAACCGGGGCAGGCGATCCACCTCACGGCGGGCAACCTGCACGGGTACCTGCGAGGGGCCGGGATCGAGCTGATGCAGGCGAGCGACAACGTGGTCCGCGGTGGGCTCACCCGCAAACCGGTCGACGTCGAACTCCTGCTCGAGATCGTCGACCCGACCCCGCTGGCGCAACCGATCATGACCGTCACCGACGGCCGATACCCGCTGCCCGAGGCCGGTGTGACGCTGGTGGAACTCCGAGTCGGCGACACCCACGTGGCGACGGGCCATGAACTCACCGTCGCGCTGGACGGCACTACCCTCTATCTTCCCCCGGGCACCTCGTTCGTCGCCGACGCCGTCACCTACGTCGTCACCCCCCACACCCCGCGGTCAGGGGTCGATGCCTAGGGCTGCCGCGATCGCTTGCGTGCCGGACACCAGAGCCTCACTCTGGTGCTCACTCAGCGTTGCGTAGGCCGGCGCCAGCAGTTCGTCGGTGAGCCCCTCGGCTCGTTCCCACTTCGCTCGATCATCGTCGGTCGGTTCCGGAGCGTCCTGATACCCGAACAGCTGCACGTCGGCCGGGCGCTTGATCGAATGCGCGATCGGCGAGTTCAGCCCCGTCGCGGTCAGCGCGAGCAGATGGACACTGCCCCGCAACTCGCGCAGCACCATCGCCTGATGCATCGCTGCGGCCGGAGCATCCGATGGCACGGGCTCGGCACGCATGCCGGCGAACAGCGGCAGTGACGTCCCCTCGACCGACCCGATGATCTGCGAGGTTGCGTCGACGAACCCGTCGAGGCCCTCGACCGAATCGAGGCGCGAGCGACCGAGGTCGTGGGCGCACTGCTGGTACAGCCTGGCGGCATCACGAGGGCCCATCGTCTCGGATGCCGACGTCCACATCTTGTCGATCAGTTCGGGCGTGAAGTAACCGAATGCAGCGTGCACCACCGAGGGCTCGACGTCGCCGAGGACCCCGCCCCGACCGAGCACATAGAACCGGAAGCCGTCGAGCCCGGCTTCCTTGCCGCGCGTGACGGTGTCGGGGTGGAAGTAAAACGCTGCTCCGATCGATCCGATCGCAGTGGTGGCACGCATGATCTCGACTGGCTGCATGCCGGTCATGCTCGCATTCGTGGGCTGACTCCGACGAACCCGCAGGACGAACCGAGGCAGCGCGTCGCTCGCACATGGCGATCACCGATGCGGTGGCACCGGTGATCCGGTTAGTTGGCGAGCTTCTTGCGGATCTCGACGATCTTGTCGTTCGTGTCGTTTGCGTCGTCGCCCTGTTCGGCCAGCAGCGCGGAACGGTCTTTTGCCGCTTCGCGCTCGGCGAGCGCCGTGTCCGCTTTGGCAATCGCGGCGTCGGTGCCGTGCTCGTTGATGAACTCGGCCCACTCGACGAGCGCCTCGACCATCTCATCCTCCGGCACGACTGCGATATTGCGCCCCTTGACGAACAGGTGACCACGCTTGTTGCCGGCTGCGATGCCGATGTCGGCTTCGCGTGCCTCACCCGGGCCGTTGACGACACAGCCCATCACCGCGACCTGGATCGGCAGCTGACGTTCGCCGAACGCCTCCATCGCCCTGGTGGCCACGTCGATCACGTCGACTTCGGCCCGGCCACACGACGGGCATGCGATCAGATCGACGTTCTTGCGCTCACGGAGCCCGAGCGCCTCGAGCAGCTGCCGACCGGCCTTCGCCTCCTCGACCGGGTCAGCGGTGAGTGAGTATCGGATCGTGTCGCCGATGCCCTCCATCAGCAGGGTCGCGATGCCGGCAGTCGCTTTCACGAGACCGGCCGGCGGTGGGCCCGCTTCGGTGACGCCGAGGTGGAGCGGCACGTCGGTGACCGCCGACAGCTGGCGGTACGCCTCGACCATCAGGGGCACACTGGACGCCTTCACCGAGATCTTGATCAGGTCGAAGTCGACCTCCTGGAAGTACGCCATCTCACGCTGGGCCGACTCGACCATCGCCTCGGGTGTGGCACCGCCGTACTGCTCGTACAGCGCAGGGTCGAGCGAACCTGCGTTGACACCGATCCGGATCGGGATCTGGCGGTCTCGCGCCTCGGATGCGACGGCCCTGATGTGCTCGGGCTTGCGGATGTTGCCAGGGTTGAGACGGAGACCCTGGACCCCGGCCTCCATGGCGGCCAGCGCCATCTTGTACTGGTGGTGGATATCGGCGATGATCGGGACCGGCGAACGAGGAACGATCTGGGCGAGCCCTTCGGCCGCCGCCGCCTCGTTGCAGGTGCAGCGCACGATGTCGCAACCGGCCGCTGCGAGCGCATAGATCTGCTGGAGGGTGCCCTCGACGTCGGCGGTCTTCGTGATCGTCATCGACTGGATCGAGATCGGCGCATCGCCCCCGACGGCGACATCGCCCACCATGATCTGGCGCGTCGTGCGTCGTTCGGTCTTCCAATCGGTCACATCCATCGATGCCGACGCTACCGCGAAGTATCAACGCAACCATTGCGCCTCGTCTCAGCCGCCCTTCGGCGAGGACCCATTCCTTCGTTCCGGGCAGGGTTTGGACTGCTGTGGATGGCCAAACCCTGCCCAAAACGGAGCCGGGGAGGACCGCAGACGCGACCGCCTCACAGAGTCCGTCGTCGAACAGCTGCGAGACGGGCCGCTCAGCCGATGGGTTGGGTGATGTCGAGGTAGAGCCCGGACGCGAACAGAAACAGCAGCACCGTCATCACCGCCATTGCGAACGGCATCATCTTCGCCACATCGGCGTAGTACCGCTGCCCGTTGCGCTCGCGGAGACGTTCGTAGGTGGCGATCGCCGCGTGGCCACCGTCGAGGGGCAGCAGCGGGAACATGTTGAAGACACCGACGAACACATTGAGCACGGCGAGCAGGAAGAGCACACCGATGATGCCCTGCGATTCCCCGACGTCGTCGGAGAGCCCGGTCACCCCGACCAACGTGGTGGGCCGCGTGGTGATGTCGTCGTTGGTCCCCGCGACGTGACCGATGATGTTGATCGGGTTGAGGACCTTGACCGCCCCCTTCGTCATCTCCCAAGACGTCGGGAAGATGTCGGTCACGGCGTTCACAGCGGCCCCCGGGACTGAACGGTCGATCACGTCGTAGAACGGGCCGCTCGACACCCCCACGTACGGCTTGCCGAACAGTGGCGAATCGGTGTCGGTGTTCGAACCGAGCGTGACGCTGGTGGCGACGAGTGCGCCGTCGCGAAGCACCTCGAACTGCAACGTGGCCCCCGGTTCGTCGGCCTGGACGATCCGGCCGAGGTCCTCTGAGCCGGCAACGGTCTGTCCGTCGATGCCCACGACCACGTCGTCCGAACGAAGCCCGGCTGCGTCCGCCGGACCGGACGCCTCGACGAAGCCGATCTGCGCGCCATCACGCTGCACCGTCTCGCCGTCGGTCACGTACACGACGAACAGCAGCGCGATCGCGATCAGCATGTGCATCAATGACCCGGCGGTGATGACCAGGAGGCGACGGGGATAGCTCTTGGAGCGGTAGGTGCGGTCTTCGTCGGCCGGGTCGACCTCGTCCATGTTGTTCATGCCGATGATCCGCACGAAAGCGCCGAGCGGCAGCGCCCGAACCCCGTACTCGGTCTCACCACGCCGGAAGCTCCAGAGCCGGGGGCCGAATCCGATGAAGAACTGAGTCGCCTTCATGCCGGTCCAGCGAGCCGTCACGAAGTGGCCGAGTTCGTGGAGGAAGATCGCGATCAACACGGCGACGACGAATACCAGCCACCAGATGCTGAACAGCCCGAGGACGCCGATCAGCGCCACCACGCCGGTGACACCGACTGCACCGCGCAGGCCGCCGACGAGGTCGTCGTCGCTCTTTTCGACGACCGAGCCGCCGGCCATGACTTCGCTCGTGAACCGGCCGGTTCGCTTGACGCCATCGGGTGCCGGCGGCGGAGGAAGTGCTTGATTGTCGGTCGTCGTCATCGTGTCATCCCGTCATTCTCCGCTCGATCACCGCACTGGCTCTGCGGCGAGCCGTTCCGTCGGCGGCGATCACCTGATCGACGGTATCTGGTACGGCGGCGTCATACTCGTCGAGCACCGCCGTTAACACATCGGCAATGTCGGTCCACGAGATGAGTCCGTCGATGAACGCCTGGACGGCGACTTCGTTGGCGGCGCTGAGCCAAGCCGGCGCAGCACCGCCCGCCCTCCCGGCCTCGTAGGCCAGATCGAGGCAGCGGAACGTCGACCGGTCCGGCGGCTCGAAATCGAGGCGAGCCAGGGTCGACCAGTCGATCCGGCCGAACGCCGTCCCGATCCGGTTCGGGTAGCCCAGCGCATACCCGATCGACAACCGCATGTCCGGCATCGAGAGCTGGGCGATCGTCGACCCGTCAGTGAACTCCGCCATCGAGTGCACGACCGACTGTGGGTGGACGACGACGTCGATGTCGTCGTAGTCGACGCCGAACAACTCGTGCGCCTCGATCACTTCGAGGCCCTTGTTCATCAGCGTGCTCGAGTCGATCGTGATTTTCGGGCCCATCGCCCACGTCGGATGACGAAGTGCCTCGTCGAGCGTCACCTCCGCCAGGTCCTCCATCGAATGCCCTCGGAACGGGCCCCCGCTGGCCGTGATCACGATGCGGCTGATTTCACGCTCGTCGACCGACGACCGCAGACACTGATGAATCGCACAGTGCTCGCTGTCGACCGGCACCAGTTCTGCACCGGGGGTCAGGCGCAGCGGCCGCACCACCGGGCCGGCAGCGATCAGGCTCTCCTTGTTCGCGAGGCCCAGACGCTTCCCGGCGCGTAGGGTCTCGATCGTCACGGACAAACCGGCGAAGCCGACGACCCCGTTGATGACGACGTCCGCCGGTCCGACGAGATCCTGCTGGTCGGCGACGATCTCGATGTCACCGAGTGCGTCGGCGACCGCCGTTCGGCTCCGCTCGTCGGCCACTGCGATCACGGTGGGTCGGAACTCGCGAGCCTGGGCGATGACGGCGTCGACGGACGAGCCGACTCCGAGCGCAACCACCTCGTACCGCTCGGGGCCCTCCGCTCGGATGACGTCGAGCGTCTGGGTGCCGATCGAACCGGTGGAACCGGCGATCGCGACGCGCACAGGAGCCATGAGGCGACGGCTCAGCCGGCGAAGTTCGTCCAGGGCTCCAGCACGAGCGCCAAGTAGTACACGGCTGGCAGCGCGAACAGGAAGCCGTCGAAGCGATCGAGGATGCCACCGTGGCCCTTCACGATCGACCCGAAGTCCTTCACGTCGAGGTTGCGCTTGAACATGCTCTCGACGAGATCGCCCATCGGCGCCATCACCGAAATCACCAGTGCGAGCAGCAGGAGGTCGAGGTTGGATGTCCAGGTCGTGCTCTGCTCGCTGATCCCGACGAGCAGCATCACGATCGCCGTGAGCATCGCGCCGCCCATGAACCCTTCGACCGTCTTGTTGGGGCTGATCCAGAGCCGCAGCGGCGTGCGACCGACGGCGGAACCGACGAACAGGGCGCCGACATCGTTGGCGACGACACCGAGCGCCAGCAGGAACAGCGTGTCGGTGCCACGTGTCTGCGCGGTGTCGAGCATGCTGCCGGAGTTGGTGGAGAATCGGAGGATCAACATCGCGTACGAACCGAGCAGGCCGATCCACACGATGCCGAGGGTCGTGATCGACACGTTCGGCATCGGGCCGGCGTCGACGCTTCGCGCCCCGATGAAGCTGCCCGCCGTGGCCATGAACCCGAACGCGAACACGAGTGGGAGAGCGCCCACGCCGAGCCAGTACGCCGCAAGCGGAGCGGCGACGCACGTCACGATGCCGGGCACGACCGCCGGGCGGTATCCCTTCTCGGCGACCTTGTCGTAGAACTCCACGGCCGCCAAACCGAGGATCACGACGACGAGCGCCGCTGCGGCAACCGGCTTGTACATCAGGGCAGCAGTCATCGCTGCGGCCAGAACCAAACCCACTGCGATCGCGGCCGGCATGTCTCGTCCCGGGGACCGCGGCGCGGGCGCTCCGGCGGTCGGCACGGCGCGACGAGGCGTCGGTGCGCCGCGTCGGCGACCCCGTCCACCGACCGGTTCACGGCGGGGCATCCCACTCGGATCGGTACCGATCGTGATGCGGCTCGGCTCGGCGGGGACCGCCGCCGACTCCCCGGTCACGCGCCGGTGTTGGCCAGACACCGCTGCATGTTGGTCGGTGACCCTGCGCTGCTGCGCCGTCGGGAGGTGTTCGTCGATCGTTCCGCCGCCCGCCGACGCGCTCGGCTCGTCGTCTTTCCACACCGGCGACTCGGACGAGAACGACGACCACACGTCGAGTTCCTCCTCCTTCGCCACCGGTTCAGGGGTCTCGAAACGCGGGATCTCTCCCGTCGGCGGTTCGGTCCAGTGCGGGAGCGAGCCGGTCTGACTGTCGCCGAAGCTGATCGAACCCGAATCGTCAGAACCGACGGCCTCCTCGGAGCCCGCGTCATCGTCCGCCACCTCCTCGGCTGCGACCTCCTCGGCTGTGACCGCCTCACGATCGACCGGCGGCAAGTTCTGCGTGGGTTCGGCGTCGTCGAACAACGACCCGAACTCGCTGAAATCGTCGTCGCGGCCCTTGCGCCAGCTGTCGTCACTCATCGAGTTCGTCCCTTTCCACCATCATCATCTTCCACCGGCATCATCTTCCACCGGCATCATCGTCAGTCGTCTCGGGCCTAGACCTCGAGCAGCTCGGTTTCCTTGCGACCGAATGCCGCATCGATCTTGTCGACGTGCTCCCCGGTGATCTTCTCGAGTTCCTTCTCCGCCCGTTCGAGGTCATCAGCCGAGATCTCGCCCGCCTTCTCGGCGCTCTCCATCGCCTTGCGGGCGTCACGTCGGATGCTGCGCACCGCAATGCGGCCGTCTTCCGACATCGTCTTCACGACTTTGACGTAATCGCGACGGCGCTCCTCGGTGAGCGGCGGGAAATTCAGTCTGATCACGACACCGTCGTTGTTCGGCGAGACGCCGAGATCGCTGTCGCGGATCGCCCGCTCGATCGCGCCGAGCGACCCCCGGTCATGCGGCTTGATCATCAGCATCCGAGCTTCGGGGACCGAGATCGACGCCATCTGCTGGATCGGTACCTGCGTGCCGTAGTACTCAGCGGTCAACCGCTCGACGAGCGCCGGCGCCGCCCGCCCCGTGCGTACCGTTGAGAACTGGCTCTGCACGTGCTCGACCGCCTTGTCCATCTTCTCCATTGCTTCGAGCAGGGTTTCGTCGGTCACGCGGCCAGCGTAACGCTCCCCGCCCCCACGGGGGGAGATGGCCCAGCGTGCGGCTACTGGATGATCGTGCCGACGTCGCCACCCGTGAGAATCGTGTGGAGTGCGTCGCGCTCGGTCATGTCGAACACCACGATCGGGATCTCGTTGTCGCGGCAGAACGCAATCGCCGTCGCATCCATCACCTTCAGGTCCTGATTCATGACGTCCATGTAGTCGATCTTGTCGTACTTCTTCGCGTCGGGGTTGGTCCGTGGATCGCTGTCGTAGACCCCGTCGACGCCTGAGTGCGTTCCCTTCAAGAGCGCATCCGCCTCGATCTCGGCCGCTCTCAGCGCAGCTGCCGTATCGGTGGTGAAGAACGGGTTCCCGGTTCCGGCCGCGAAGATCACGACCCGTCCCTTCTCCAGATGCCGCATGGCCCGACGCCTGATGTACGGCTCGGCGATACGCGGCATCTCGATCGCCGACTGGACCCGAGTCGGTTGCCCGCGACGTTCGAGCGCGTCCTGCAGGGCGAGCGCATTCATGACGGTGCCGAGCATCCCGATGTGGTCACTCTGGGTTGCGTCCATGCCCTCCATCGCCCCGGTCCGACCGCGCCAGAAGTTGCCACCGCCGACCACCACCGCGACATCCACGTCGAGCTCCTCGCGGGCTCTGATGATCTCGGTGGCGGTCTGGTCGAGCGTGGGACCGTCGAGTCCCTTGCCGGATTCGCCGGCCAGCGCCTCACCCGACGGCTTGAACACGACCCGCTTCCATCGGGGGGTGGGCGGGCTCGGCTCGTCGGTCACGAGGCAGCAGTCTGTCAGATTGCGGTCGACCCGCCGCCATCGTCGACGGACCGTACAGTGTCCACGATGGACCGAGTCGGCGACACCTGGGCGCCGCCGTCGGGTTCGCCGGTCGGTGGCTCGGGCTGGCACCTGGGGAGCGACGAAACATGGCAACTCGTCGACCACCCGCCCGCTCCGGGATTCTGGCTGGCGAGCGATGCGCTCTGGTATCCGCCTGAAGCCGCAACCGAACCGTGGCGATGGTCAGCTTGGGGGTTCGGTGAGGTCTGGGTGGGTTTCGCCGCCTACATCGCAGCCGGCCTCGTCGCCGTTGCGATCATCGCTGTCGTCACCGGTTCGGCCGAGTCGGCGGACGAGATCGCCCCAGGCGCGTTGGCGGTCTACGTGGCCGCGAATGCGATCGCGATGGTCGGGACCGCGTCGATCGCCACGGCTCGCAAGGGGCTGCGCAGCCTTCGCGCCGACTTCGGGTTGCGCGGCCGATGGTTGGATCCGCTCGTCGGCCTCGGCACCGGGCTGGCCGCAGTGCTGGTCGCCGGCCTCGTCGGAGCAGGGATCGACCGTGCACTCGGTGCCGACGAGCCGACGAGCAACATCCCGGTCGACGCGCCGTCGAATGCGACGGAGTTCTGGGTGTTCTTCACGGCGATTGCGATCGTCACACCCGTGGTCGAGGAATTGTTCTTTCGGGGCCTCGTCTATCGCAGTTTCCTGAAACGGGGTCGAGGTGTGTGGCGCGCGATCGTGTCGACCACGATCATCTTCGTCGCACCCCACCTGCCGGTCGCCGAGTCGTGGAACGAAGCGGTCAGCCTACTCGGGTCGATCGGTGTCCTCGGGCTGGCGTTCGCGCTCGCCTGTCACTGGACCGCCAATCGCCTGGCAGCTCCGATCGTCGCCCACATGGTGGTCAACGGACTCGCCGCGATCGCCCTCTACGTCGGCTGATCGATACCGGTCACCCCGTGGCGGAGGCCGGTGACCTCGGACGATCCGGCTCGATCAGCCGATTTCGACTTGGGCGAAGCGGATGACCGATGCGCCCCCGAGGATCTGCTTCACCGACTGCTTGTCATCCTTGGCGTAGGGCTGTTCGAGCAGACACACGTCCTTGAAGAAGCCGTTGATCCGTCCTTCGACGATCTTGGGAACCGCTTGCTCCGGCTTGCCCTCGTTGAGGGTGATCGCCTCGAGCGTCTTGCGTTCGGCCTCGACGACGTCCGGGGGTACGTCGTCGCGCGTGAGGTATTTCGGGCGCGCGAATGCAATGTGGACGGCGACGTCGTGTGCGAGTTCTGCCGAGGCGTCGGCCAATTCGACCAGGACGCCGTTGACCCCACGCCCGCCCTGGACGTGCTCGTAGTGTCCGATCTCGTTGCCATCGGCGGCAGCCATGTGCACAACGGTGCCGAGTTCGATCTTCTCCTTGAGCGTGATCTTCAGCTCTTCGAGTTCGGCGTCGCGCTTGGCGACGGCGTCGGGCCCGTCCGCAACGACGAGGTCGACGAGGGCATCCGCCTCTGCTTTGAACTGGTCGGAGCCGGCGACGAAGTCGGTTTCGCTCTTCAGCAGCACCATCGCGCCGACGTTGCCGTCGACCTTCAGGGCGACCACACCCTGGTCATTGTCGCGATCGTCGCGCTTGGCGCTCGCAGCAAGGCCCTTCTCACGGAGCAGCTGCTTGGCTGCGTCCATGTCGCCGTCGGTCTCCTGGAGTGCCTTCTTGCAATCCATCATGCCGGTGCCGGTGGCATCGCGGAGAGCCTTGACGTCTTGTGCGGTGAATGACATCGGGGTCTTCCTCAGCTCTCGTCGTCGGTCTTCTGCTGGCTCGCAGGCTTCGAGAAGCCGGCGGCCTCGGCCGCGTCATCGGTGGCGAACCACACTTCGGCCACCGTGCGGCCGTAGAAGGGGCTGTCCGGGTTGTGGTACAGCTTCGAGTCGGCGTTGCCCTTGATCGGGAAACCGTCGGGCTGTGCGTTGTCGGCGAGCGGGCCGTGTGAGCCTTCGCCGTACGGCTGCTCACCGGACTGGTCAGTGGCCGGAGTCGCCTCGTCGACCGGAGCGGGCCGCGATTCCTCGACGGTGACGCCGTCGGTCTCGACCGCAGCCCCATCGGTGACATCGACGTCGGCACCGGGCGCGGCACCGTCGTCAGCGACCGTGTTCGGCGACGAATCGGCCGGTGCAGCGTCAGCGACGGGGGCAGCGTCAGCAGCCGGGGCAGCGTCCGTCTCCGCGGCAGCGTCAGCAGCCGGGGCAGCGTCCGTCTCCGCGGGAGCGTCAGCAGCCGGGGCAGCGTCAGCCGCCGGCGGCGCAGGTGCCGGCTTGGTCTTGGTCGCGGTGAGACGAGCCTCACGCTCGGCTTGGGCCTTGGCCGCGGCATTGCGCGCTTCGGTCTGGGCCTGCTCGAACGCCGCTTCCTCTTCGGGAGTGCGCTCCGGCTTCGGCTCGGCAGCGGCCTCTTCGGACCCTGCGGGCTTCGGACGGCGCTGGTTGATGTACCGACCTTCCTCGACCGCATCGGCGATCACTCGCACGAGCAGGCTGTTGGCGCGGATTGCGTCGTCGTTGCCGGGGATCGGGTACTGGATCACGTCCGGGTCGACGTTGGTGTCGACGATCGCGACGACCGGGATGCCGAGCTTGTTCGCTTCGGTGACGGCGATGTGCTCCTTCTTCGTGTCGATCACGAAGACGCAGTCAGGTGCCTTCTTCATGTCGCGCAGACCACCGAGGTTGCGCTGCAACTTGGTGAGTTCGCGATCGAGGAGGAGCGCCTCTTTCTTGATCATGGCGTCGAACTCGCCGGAGGCCTTCATGCGCTCGTACTCGAGCATTTTGTCGACACGCTTCGAGATCGTCTCGAAGTTGGTGAGCATCCCCCCGAGCCAACGCTCGTTGACGTACGGCATGCCGACTTTCTGCGCGTAGCTCGCAATCGGGTCCTGGGCCTGCTTCTTGGTGCCCACGAACAGCACGTTGCCGCCGTTGGCGACGAGGTCACGGACGAACCCGTACGCTGTCTCCACCCGGGTGAGCGTCTGCTCGAGATCGATGATGTAGATGCCGTTGCGCTCACCAAAGATGAAACGCTTCATCTTCGGGTTCCAGCGTCGGGTCTGGTGGCCGAAGTGGACACCGGCTTCCAACATCTGACGCATGCTGATGACAGCCATGTTGCTACTCCTCGTTGCGGTTGTCCGCGCACCCCGGGCGCCGTGGCGACCGCTTTGTGGGAGTGAACGGTGAAATCGTCGGATCGGTTCGTCGGTTGACGAATCGGCTCGCCAGCATAACGACGATGGCGGGGAATCACGCCGTGAACCGGTCACGTCCGTACACAGGTCACGTCCGTGAACAGGTCACGCGCGGCGGGCCGGGCGGATTGGCGCTGCTCCCGTCGGTCGGGATCAGACGTGGTCGCGACGACCACCGACCGAGGTATGGAGACGGATCGACGTACTCCTCGCCGTCGCGCAGCCCAAGGTGGAATCGACCTGCGGCCACGCCGACGGCCGAGCCACGGACCACGAGGTCACCCATGCTGTGGAACGCCGTGATGTTGCCGTAGGTCACGCGCCGACCTTCGGCCAGCCGCACCACGAGGTAGCCGACGCCGGCAATCGTGCCCGCGTACGAGACACGCCCGGTCGCCAGCGCGCTGACCGATGCTCCCGCCGGCGTGCCGTACTCGATGCCGCGGTTCCCGGGGCACCATCGACACGCCGGTTGCCGGAACGGATCGGTGACGGGTGCGGTGACCGGCGGATGCCAGCAGGGAGCAGCCGTGGCCACCCCGGCCGGCAGGAGCGATGCGACTGCGATGGCGGTTGCGACCAACCGCCGGATGAACGTGAACATGGGCGACCCCTTCGAACGTGACTGGGGTGGCGCCGCCACGAGGAGACCCGAAGGGTGACAGCACCCGGCGCGGGCCGAACCGGGGGTCAGCCGGGGATCAGCCGGGGATCAGCCGGGGATCAGCCGGGGATCAGCCGGGGGTCAGCCGACGCCGGCGGCGGACATGCGCGATCGCAGGTGCAGCACCGATTTGGTGTGAATCTGCGAGACACGGCTCTCGGTCACGCCGAGCACCTCGCCGATCTCAGCGAGGGTCAGGCCCTCGTCGTAGTACAGCGACAACACGAGCTTCTCCCGCTCAGGGAGTTTCCGGATCTCCGACTTCATGATGTCGCGCAACTCACGATCCTCGATCGCCGCGACCGGGTGCTCCATCCCTGCCGATTCGACCGATTCGGGTTCGTACCCGGCGGCGACCGCCCGGTCGAGTGTCCCGATCGTGGTGGCGGCGATCGACGCCAACCAGCGCGTCAGTTCCTCTTCGCCGATGTGGAGCTTCTCGGAGAGTTCCTCGTCGGACGGGGAGCGCCCGAACTCGTGCTCGAGTTGGGCGAACGCCTTCTCGACCTCTCGCGCACGGCTCCTGACCGAGCGCGGGACCCAATCGAGCTGGCGGAGGCCGTCATAGATCGCCCCGCGAATACGAGGTGCTGCGAAGGTCTCGAACTTGACGGCCCGACCCGGGTCGTACCGGTCGATCGCATCGATCAGGCCGAACACGCCCGAACTGACCAGATCCCCGGGGTCGACGCTGCTCGGCAACCCGGCACCGATGCGCCCGGCGACGAACTTGACCAGCGGCGAGTAGTGCACGATGAGGTGGTCACGTGACGCAGCGTTCTGGCGATTGAGCCAGCGCGTCCAATGCATTGCCAGGTCGGGGTCGTCGGGAACGATGCTCATGCGCGTGGGTGGCTGTCGAGGTAGGCCGAACGCAGTCGCTCCCGGCTGACGTGAGTGTAACGCTGGGTGGTCGCCACATCGGAGTGACCCAGCAGCTCCTGCACGGATCGGAGATCCGCCCCACCGTCGAGGAGGTGAGTCGCAAAGGTGTGGCGGAGGGCATGAGGATGCGTCGGCGTCGGCGACCTCCGATCGAGGATCCGTCGCACGTCTCGGGGTGAGATCGGGTTGCCGCGCTCGTTCGCGAACACCACGGCGCCGGCTCCGACCGGTACGACCTCGTGACGGATCGCCAACCACGCCGCAAGCGCCTCGATGGCCGGCACGCCGAGCGGAACTCGGCGCTCCTTGGCTCCCTTGCCCCACACGGTGAGCACGTGCTCGTGGAGGCGAACCTGGTCGAGCGTCAACGAGCACAGTTCGGAGACTCGCACGCCGGACCCATAGAGCACCTCGAGGACGGCATCGTCGCGATGTCGTCGCCAAACGGGCTCGCCGTCCGGCGACGGCCCGTCGAGCAGGCGGCTGATGTCTTGACGGTCGAGGACCCGTGGCAGACGACCCTGCCCAGCGCTGACCTGCAGGCCGATCGTGGGGTCGACATCGACGAAACCCTCGGCCAGGGCCCATGCGTAGAATTTGCGCAACGCTGCGGCCTTGCGGGCGATGCTTCGTCGAGCGAACTCGCGCGTCGACAGCGCTGCAACATACCGCCGCACCAACGTGCGGGTCACACCCTCCGGCGAGTCGATCGACGATCGCTGCACCCACTCGGCAAACAATCGGATGTCGGTCTCGTATGCGCTCAACGTGCGCGCCGACAGCGCTGAATGCGACGTCACGAAGTCGTCCAGTCGCCAGGTGCTGTTCACCGCCATCGATGACACGGTATTCGGTCGTCACGGGCACAGACGTGACCCAGTCGGCTCGAACCAACCCCCGGCCTCGATCAGCCAACCCTCGCGTTCGAGACGAGCGGCCGCCAACGCTGCGTCCATCACTACGAAGCCTGTGGCCGACACGATCATGTCGAGATTCGAGGGTTCGCCTTCACAGACCGCCAAGACGGCGCGCTGGACCTCGTCGGGTTGCGGGCGCGGGTCGAACGGTACCGAACCCTCACGGCGATGGTCCAGACCGAGCATCATCAGCACGTCGGCGGCAGACGTCACGGGCGCCACCCCGTCGACCAGGAGTTGGTTCGTACCGAGCGATGCGCGACTGCGAGGCGACCCTGGAACAGCCATCACCTCGATGCCGCGATCGGCGGCCAATCGAGCGGTGATCAGGCTCCCGCCGCGCTCCCGACTCTCGACGACGACCACCACCTCCGACAGCGCCGCCAAGATTCGGTTGCGCTGTGGGAAGCGCCAGGCGTCGGGTTCGACGCCGGGCGGCCATTCGGAGATCAATGCCCCCTCGGCGGCCACCCACTCCCAGAGCTCGGCGTTCTGCTTCGGGTAGTGACGGTCGGGGCCGCTCCCGACCACGGCGATCGGACGCCCCGGGCCGCCTCGGGCCCGAACCCCGCGATGGGCCGCAGCGTCGATGCCACGTGCGAGACCCGAGACCACCGCGACGCCCTCACCCGCGAGTACCGACCCCAGTTCCGAGGCCGTGGCGCGGCCTGCGGCACTGGCGTGTCGCGTGCCGATGATGCCCACCCGACGCGACTCGAGCGCGCCGAGATCGCCACGGACGAACAGTGCGGCCGGTGCCTCCGGGTCGTGCACCAGCGCGGCCGGATAGCTCGCATCATGCAGCCCGTGGACACCCACGCCGCAGCGGTCGAGCGCGTCGGCCATCTGGTCGACGGACGCCACCCTCGCTGCGGCACGAAGTGCATCGAGCCGGCCTGCCGGAAGGCCGCGCGACACCATGGGATGGAGCAGATCACCGCTCCGAAGGCGTTCGAGGGCGTCGACGGCATCGTGATGCGCCAACAGCACCTTGAGCCGGGCCGGGCTCAACACGCCGAGACCGACGATCGTGCCCAGCACCGCCGCGCTCATGTGGCGGACCCGACGGCGCTGAGACCCACACGGGCCCGCATCGCCAGCGCAGCTGCGATGTCGCCTTCCTGGATCGCCCGGTCCGAGCCACCGGCGAGATCGGCGATCGTCCGGGCAACCCGACGGACGCGATGGTAACCCCGGCCCGTGAGCCGTCCCCGCTCGATCTCGTCGCGAATGCGGCGCTCGGCCTGATCATCGAGCGGCGCGTACTCGTTGAGACCGTTCTCGTCGAGCTCGGCATTGAGCCCACCCGAACGCATCACGGCCGCCCGACGCGCCCGCGCAACCCGCGCGGCGACGTCGGCGGTGGATTCGCCAGGGGCACCGCCCAGCAGGTCGGTGACATCGGGTCGATGCACCGCCACTCGGAGGTCGAACCGGTCGAGCAGCGGACCTGACAGCCGCTGGCTGTAGCGCGTTCGAGAACGCTCGTCACAGGCACAGTCCGACAGCGTTCCGTTCCCGCCGCACGGACACGGGTTCGTGGCACCGATCAGCTGGAACCGGGCCGGCATCGGCACCCGTAACTGCTCGACTCGCCCGACCATGACGCACCCTTCCTCCAGCGCCTCCCGGAGGCCGTCGAGAACGCTCGGCGCGAACTGGCCCATCTCGTCAAGGAACAGCACCCCACCATGCGCCAGGCTGATCTCACCCGGACGCATCTGATGCGAACCGCCCCCGACCACCGAGCCGAGCGAGCTCGTGTGATGCGGCGACCGGAACGGTGGTCGCGTCAGCAGGCCGCCAGCGGGCAGCGCGACCCCCGCGGCCGAGTGGACCATCGTGGATTGGAGCGCCATGTCGCGATCGAGATCGGGCAGCAGGCCCGTCAGCCGACGCGCCAGCATCGTCTTGCCCGATCCGGGCGGACCGACGAAGAGCACGTGGTGCCCGCCGGCGGCGGCGACCTCGAGCGCGAGGCGGGCAAGCGGTTGCCCCTTGACGTCGGCCAGATCGTTCAGCTCGGGCTCGACGAACACCGACGGGGCCTCGTCGAACGTCGGCCATCGGGCTGCGCCGGTCAGCGCCTCCACCAGTTGATCAAGCCGCTCGACCGGACGAATCATGCCCGTCCCGACCACTCGCGCCTCGGCGACGGCGTCGGCCGGCACGACCCAGTCGTGGTCAGGGCGGACCCCCACCATCGGGGCAATTCCCGGCACCCGTCGAACCGTGCCGTCGAGCCCCAACTCACCGGCGAACGCGAGCCCCCGGACCGCGTCGACGGGTACGACCTCGCACGCCACGAGGATCCCGATCGCAATCGCGATGTCGAGCCCGCTCCCGGCTTTTCGGTAGTGAGGCGGCGCCAGATTGACCGTGATCTTCTTCTCCGGCCACGGGAAACCACTCGACATCACGGCCGCTCGAACACGGTCGCGTGCCTCTCGGCATGACTCGTCGGGCAGACCCAGCATGACGAAGCCGGGCAACCCCTTCGCGATGTGGACCTCGACCGTGACGGGATGACCTCGCGCCCCCAGAATCGTGGCGGCGTCAACCGTGGCAATCATCTCGACCTCCCAGAAACGCTGTGCGTCAACACAGGCGACAGACGTGGGAGGGAGTGCGAGCTGCCCCTCGACAGGTGCTGATCACTGTAGCGACGAGGTGTGACAATCCGCTCAAGGGTCGGGTCGGATCGACCGAAACCGTCCGCTCGCCTCGTCGATCACCAGCACAACGCGCCGGGCGCTGCGACCTGCCGACAACAGCGCAGCACGCGCCGAGCCGCACGGTACGCGCGTTGCCGTCACATCGGGGAGTGTGCGTGGCACACTCGTCCCGTGCCGATCCGACGACGCGTCTGCGACACCTCGCTGGTCGTCGCCGGGATCGTCGCTGCGCTCGTCATGACTGGGTGCAGTCGCGACGGACAGGACGAGGTACAGAGCGACGCCGGCCGGTTCTGCGGTGAGGCGATCCAGAACCGGGACAACCTGGTCGCACCGCCACTCGGCACCGAGGCCGAGGTGACCGCAACCCTCGACTTCTACCGTCTGATGGGCGCACTCGCCCCGGTCGGTATCGCGACCGAATGGAACGACGTGGTCGTCAGTCTGGAAACGGCCTCCACGCTCGTCGTCGGCGATCCGCAGTCGGAGCAGATCGTGGCCAAGACCGCCTACGCCGCCGAACCGTCGGCGTTCGCGGTCAAGTCATGGTTGCAGGACAACTGCGGCCTCGACGTCCCGATCACGACCATCGCCCCGCAGGAGCCGGTGCCGGCGATGACGACGACCATCGCACCGACCGTGTCGGTCGACCCCACGGCGCCGACGACACCACCCACCGGCGGCTGACCCGCCCCTCACCCCTTCGTTCTGGGCAGGGAATCGACGCCCAGGACGTTCCAAACCCTGACCGGAACGGAGCATGAGGGGTGGGGTCAGGCGACCACGTCGTGGCGGCTCTTCTTCACACTGTCGACGAGGCCGTACTCGACGGCTTCCTCGGCGGTGAACCAGCGATCGCGCTCGGAATCGGTCTGGATCTGCTCCAGCGTCTGACCGGAGTGCTCCGCGATCAGCTGCGCCATCCGGAGCTTGGTGTACCTGAGCTGTTCGGCCTGGATCGCGATGTCGGTGGCCTGACCACGGAGGCCGGCGAGCGGCTGGTGCATCATGATGCGGGCGTTCGGGAGGGTGTAGCGCTTGTTGGCGGCGCCGGCCGTGAGCAGGAACTGCCCCATCGACGCGGCGAGCCCGAGGCACACGGTGGCGACGTCGCACCCGACGAACTGCATCGTGTCGTAGATCGCCATCCCGGCGGTGACAGAACCACCGGGGCTGTTGATGTAAAGCCAGATGTCCTGGTCGGGGTCTTCGCCCTCGAGGTACAGCAGCTGCGCACAGATCTGGTTGGCGATGTCGTCGTTCACGTCGGAGCCGAGCATGACCACACGGTTCTTGAGCAGCCGGTTGAACACGTCGGAACGGGGGTCGAAGCCCCCATCGAGCGCGACGGGCAAATCGATGCGATCGGTCATCGGGTCAGACTACCGGGGCACCCCACCGAAGCTGATCCGACCGCCCACCCCCACCAGCCGAACGCGTGAGAGT
>JBDSBE010000131.1:0-8694 GCA_039921745.1 Ilumatobacteraceae bacterium
CGACCTCTTCGGCCATCACGGAGACCTGCGCCTGGAGCGTCGCGATCTCGGCTGCTTCGGACTCTTCTGAACTCGGTTCTGCCATAGGCCCTCCCGGTCGTCGTCGATCGAAACCGGAACCTACACCTCGCCTGCGTCCGGATGACAGCATCTATGTTTTTACGAGTGAGACCGGGTAAAGTACGTCGGGTATCAGATCCCCTCACAAGGAGACAGCAATCACATGAAGGTCTGGATCGACCAGGATCTCTGCACCGGCGACGGGTTGTGTGAGGAGATCGCGCCCGATGTGTTCACCCTGCTCGACGACGGCCTCGCGTACGTGGTCGAGGGCGACAAGATCTTCGCGAAGGCGAAGGGCAACCCGGAAGGCGCCGAGGGACTCGCTGAGTTCCCCGACAGCCAGCTCGAAGCGGTCATCGAGAGCGCCGAGGAGTGCCCGGGCGAATGCATCTTCATCGAGGCCTGAGCACAGGCTGAACGACGTGACGGCACCGCAGTCATGACGGCCACGCAGGTGATGCCCGGAGCACCACCGGATCCGTTCACGTTCGACAACACCTACGCCGAGCAATTGTCGGGGTTCGGCGCCCCCTGGGAACCGACCGAGGTCGCGACGCCGACGCTCGTGACGGTCAACACCGATCTGGCGACGTCGCTCGGGCTCGATCCGGAGGCGCTCTCGGAGGCGCACGCCGTGAGGATCTTCGCCGGCGCAGCTTCCCCCGAGCACGCAGCGCCGATCGCACAGGTCTATGCCGGGCACCAGTTCGGGAACTTCAGCCCCCAGCTCGGAGACGGACGGGCGGTCCTCCTCGGCGAGATCGTCGACCCTGCCGGCCGTCGGGTCGACATCGCGCTGAAGGGGTCCGGGCGCACCCCGTTCTCCCGTGGCGGCGACGGCAAGGCGACGCTCGGCCCGGTCCTGCGCGAGTACCTCATGGGAGAAGCCATGCACGCGCTCGGTGTCCCCACGACGCGAGCGCTCGCCGTCGTGACCACCGGCGAGCTGGTGCGCCGTGACGGACTGCTGCCCGGTGCCGTGCTGACCCGGGTCGCTGCGAGCCACCTGCGCGTCGGCACGTTCCAGTTCTTCTCGGCGCGTAGCGACATCGACCGGCTCCGGCGCTTGGTCGACTACGCGATCGAGCGCCACGATCCCGCCGCTGCGGCTGCGGACAACCCGACCGTGGCGCTTCTCGACGGCGTCGTGCGGCGCCAGGCCGCGCTGATCGCGCAGTGGATGAACCTCGGGTTCATCCACGGTGTGTTGAACACCGACAACGTCACGGTCTCCGGCGAGACGATCGACTACGGCCCCTGCTCGTTCATGGACCACTACGACCCCACCACGGTGTACAGCTCGATCGACCACGGCGGCCGCTACGCATACGGCAATCAGCCGACGATCGGTCTGTGGAACATGGCTCGCCTCGCCGAGGCGCTGCTCCCCGTGATCGACGACGAACAGGAGCGAGCCGTCGAACTCGCCACTGCGGCCCTCGACCGGTATCAGGGCGAGTTCGACGCCGCGTGGCTCGCGGGCATGCGGGCCAAGCTCGGACTCGACGGCACGCACGACGACGACCGCGCCCTCGCAACCGACTGGTACGCGCTGCTGGCCACTGATCGTGTCGACATGACGACGGCCTTCCGTCGCCTCGCAGACGCCGCCGACGGCGACTCCGCGGCGCTCACCGACCTGTTCGACGGCGATGTCGACGAGTGGCTCGAACGATGGAACCAGCGGGTCGCACCCGATGCGGGACGAGGCATGGGCGCCGTCAATCCGATGTACATCCCGCGTAACCATCTGGTCGAACACGCGCTCGACTCGGCCGTGCAGGGTGACCTGAGCCCGTTCGACGAGTTGCTCGACGCCGTGACCCACCCCTACGAGATGCGCCCGGGCTCAGAGCGGTTCGCAGCCCCCGCCCCCGACGGCTTCAGCGCCGGCTACCAGACCTTCTGCGGAACCTGACGAATTGTGCCAGGCACGATTCGTCATGCGCGGATTGTCAGCGGACCCGTTCGATCTTGTGGTCGGTGCGCATCGCTCGGTTGCCCTGACCGAGGAACCGGGCGACGGTCAGGAACGCGGTGTGCGCGACCATGCGATGATCGGGACGCACGGCCTGGCCGTCGACCTTCCACCCGCGGTGCAGCACTTCGACCGTTCGCGCGTCGATCCATCGCCCCTTGAACTGCTCTCGAACCTGCATCGCCTGCGTGATCGACGGCGTGTAGGCCAGGCAGACGCCGCCGGCAACGAGTGACGACTCGAGGTGGGGGATCACCTGCCACGGCTCGGGGAGATCGAGGACGGCGCGGTCGAACGGCCCGTGGCCATCGTCGACGCCCTCGTAGCTGTCGGCGATGTGCACGTCGTAGCGTTCCAGCGCCGCGTCACCCAGGAACTCGCGCACGTTGGCCTGCGCTCGGTTGGCGAAGTCTTCGCGCACCTCGTAGCCGACGATCTCGGCGCCCCACCGGAGCATCGTCATCGACAGGGCCCCCGAACCGATCCCGGTCTCGAACACCCGCAGACCCGGACCGATGTCAGCGAGCATGCAGATCGGCGCCAGATCTTTCGGGTAGATCACCTGTGCGCCGCGAGGCATCTCGAGGACATAGTCCTCCAAGGTCGGGCGCAACACGGTGTACTCCGCCCCCTTCGTGCTGTTCACGATGATCCCGTCGTGGTGCCCGATGATCGAGTCGTGCGGCACGAACCCGGCATGGGTGTGGAACTCGCCGCCGTCCTGCAGCGACAGCAGGTAGCGGCGTTTCTTCGCATCCAGCAGCATCACGCGGTCACCCGCAGCCAAAGCCTTCATGGTCACTCCCCCGCGGCCTGCGCCGCCAGATACGCCCGTCGGGCCTTCTTGTTCAAGACGAACTCGACCGGCACCGGGTCATGGCCGCCGACACGGTCCTGCAGCCGACAGAACGCACACGTCTCGCCCGTGGTCGGTGAACCGCACGCGCTGCATTCGTTGAGTTGCCCAGCTGCCGCTTGATTGAGGCCCGCCAGCAATGGCGACATCTTCTCCACGAAGTTGAGATAGAACGCCGACTTAGAGCCGGGCGATTCCCGCTCGATCGCATTCAGCGCCGACTTGTACGCAAGATGCTTGTTGCCGAGCGCCATCGGGCACTCCTCGACCTGGTAGTCGATCCCTCGCACGATGCACCACGCGGCCATCTCGCGCTCCGTCAGCCGCATCAGGGGTTTGACCTTCTTCGGGAACCCGGGCCGCGCCGGGAGCACGGGGTGCTGCCTGGCGAGATACTCGATGTCCCAGCGCAGAGCGTTCCCGAACAGCACCGCGGCCTCGTCGTCGAGGTTGTGACCGGTGACGACGACGTCGTAGCCACCGTCGAGCGCGGCCTTGTCGAACAGGTGTCGCTTCGAGAGGCCGCACGCCGAGCACGGCACCCGCTTGGTGACCTTCGCCGCGGTCGGCACGTCGTAGCCGTACTCACCGCGCAGATCGATCGTGTGCAGCGTGAGCCCGCGTTCGTCGGCGAATGCCTTCGTGTACCCGCCGCTGACGTCGCTGTACTCGCCGATCCCGAGGCCGATGTACACGCCGTCTGCCCGGTAACCGAGTTCGATGAGGATGTCCCACACCGCGAGCGAATCCTTGCCTCCGCTCACGGCGACGAGGATCCGGTCATCCGGCGCCAGCATGTCGTGGTCGCTGATCGCTTTCTCCACCTGGCGACGGCACAGCTGCAGGAGGTGCTCCGCGCAAAAGTTCGCGTTGTGGCGGGGAAGGTCGATGATCGCCGGTTCGCCGCACACACGGCACTTGCTGTGATTCATCGAAGGTCCTTCCTCATGACACCCGCACCGTGACGAACTGTGCCTGGCACAATTCGTTGATCAGCCGCCGGAGATGACGGGGCGGATCTCGACGGTGTCCTCGGCGTCGAGACGGGCGTCGCCGGGTACCAGTGTGCCGTTGCGGATCACGAGGAACGACTCGCGATTCATGTCGAGTTGGTCGAGCAGTTGGTTCACGGTCCGGTGACCGTCGACCTCGATCTCCCGTTTCGGTTGCCGGAGGCGGACGATCACGACGCGTCGCGCATCTGCGCTCGACGTGCCTCCGTCCGCCGGTCTCGTGCCCGCGAACGAGTCCACAACTTGCCCAGCTCCCGATGTTCCTTGAGCGTCGGCGGTTCCATGCCGGCTTTTCGGAGCCGCTTGCGCTCACGACGGTTGACCGGCTTCGCCGTGGCGAGCTGCATATAGCGACCGCCACCGAGCCTGGAGACGTCGATCACCTCGGTGTTCTTCCCGAAGAACTTTTTGAGCGTCGTCTTCCCGAACACCCACACCGCCACGACTTTCCAGAAGGTGCTCTGCCCGAAGATGCCCGCCGACAACGCCTTGCGGCGAATGATGAACTTCGGCCGGAAGATGCGTGGAATCAGCGCCATCGTCAGATTCGTTTGATCTCGACGAGCGTCGTCTTCTTCTTGCCCGCCCGCTTGCCGAGCAGGAAGAACACGATGATCACCACGACGAGCACGCCGCCGCCCACTGCCATGAGCGACGTCTTCTTGTCCTCGACCTTGCCCTGCACCGTGTTCTGGAACGCCTGGAGCTTGTGCTGCAGGTCCTGGGGGGAGATCTTGTCGGCGTGCTGATTGCTCATTGCTGGTCTTCCTTGTTGAGGAACGTCTTGTTGATCTGCATCACGGCGACCGCCACGATCAGTACGCACACCGCGAGGACGATCAGATACGGCACCCACGACCAGTAACGGCTCGTGTCGAGCCCGGTCTCGGACTGGAGCAGTCGCAGCAGGCCGAGCAGGAGGAGCGACAACCCGAGGCCCAGCGCAAGCGCACCGGCCGCACCGAAGGCGATCCACCGGCCCGCCCCTTTGAGCGGCCCGACGGTCTCCTGTTTGGCGTAGGTCTTGACGAAGTCGACCACTTCGCCGATCGACGCGGTTTCGGCGCGGGACGTGGCACGGGGCGTGTCGTTCGACATGGGCCTTGTTTCTATCACGAACGCCGGAAATCCAGCACAGCGGTCGCGTCGTCGAGGGCACCGTCGAGCACGTCGAGGCGATCGACGAGGCCGGGCGCTGCGAGGAGCGCGTACCGGTCGGCCGGCCCGAGCGGTGCGAGCGACCCCAGGTGGTAGGTCGCGAGTGTCGGATCGTCGCTGACGCCGGTCGGCTCGGGCACGTCGTCACCGAGTTGTGCGGCGATCGAGTTGAGGTCGTCGATCCGGGCGTGGGCCGCGGCGATCCGGGTGCGCAGACCGTCGTCGTCGGACACCGACCCGAGGTCGACGTCGGGCCAGACGTCGACATCGGCAATCGGGTACGGGTCGTCGGGGAGCCACGCATTGATGCGCAACCGGTCGGTTCCGACGGCGGCGAGGATGTAGCGCCCGTCGCCGGTGGCCTGCATGTCGAGGATCCGGGCCGAAGTCGCGAGCATGGCCCGTTCGTCGCCCCCGCCCGCCTCGCGCCCCTTGGTGATCAACGCGACACCGAATTCGGGATCGTTGACGTCGTCGGCCAGGATCTCCCGGAACATCTGCAGATATCTCGGCTCGAACACGTGGAGCGGGAGCACCGCCCCGGGAAGCAGGGCGATGCCCAGCGGGAACATCGGCATCACGGCCATCCACGAACCCTATGGCGTGGGAGCGAACAGCGGGACGTCGGGCTCGACCACCACCGGGTACCCGTCGATCAGATCGACGACCTGCGCCCACACCGGTTGGAAGCGCGCCGGCTCGTCGAGGCCGTCCCCGTTGAGGACGAGGGAGAAATCGATGTCGCGGCCGTCTGCTCCGGGTTGGCTCCCCGTCAAGGCCTTGACGCCCGACAGCGTGCCCGTCTTCGCGCGCAGCCGGGCCTCGGCCACGGTGCCGATCAGCTGGGGGGCCAACGTGCCGTCACGGCCGGCGACCGGCAGCAGTGCCCGCAGTTCGTCACCGACGGGTGCGGTCGAGAGCAGCCCGGCGAGCGCCGCACACGTCGCACGGTCGGCGCGGCTGAGCCCCGAGCCGTCCTGGAGGTCGAGGCCGTCCAGCGGGATACCCCACCCGGACAGCGTCTGGCGGATCACGCCCAACCCGGCGTCGCGACTGCCGACGCCGGTTGCGACGAAACCGATTTCTTTGAGCAGCATCTCGGCGGTGTTGTTGTCGCTGGTGTGGAGGAGTTCGACCAGGACGTCGGTGAGCGGGTTCGATTCGATGAACGCGAGCGTGGTGAACTCGCCGTCGGCGGGCCTGTCCGCATTGGCGGCGGCGCCGCTCACGACCACCCCGCGAGCCTGGAGGAGTTCGATGAAGGTCCGTGCCGCCGAACGGCTCGGGTTCAACCCGTACTCGCCCTGGATCAGGCCGTCGTTGACGAGCAGCGCATCGTACGGGCCGGCGTCGAAGCTCGTGATCTCGTCACCCCACGACGGAGCCCGGAACTCGTCGTCGTAGCGGCTCCCGTCGCCGACCACGTCACCCTGGATCAGTGTGATCCCGAGCGTGACGATCTGGTCCGCGAGCGCTTCGAGCGAGGTCGTGTTGAACGCCGGGTACGGCAGCGGGTCGACCACGTCGGCCGTCCGCAGCACCGGGTCGCCACCGCCCACCAGGTAGACGTTGCCGGCGACGACCCCGTTGAACGGACGCGTCGACACGAGCTCGGTCCGAAACCGGTAGTCGGCTCCGAGGACCTGCAGGGCCGTGGCTGCGACGAACAGCTTTTCGTTGCTGGCGGGGATCACCGGGCCGTCGGTGCCGGCTTCGGCGACGACCTCGCCGCCGTCGACGATCCGCAGGCACGACTGGCCGTCGATCACACCGTCGAGCGCGGTGAGCCGCTCGGCGAACGCAGCACTGGCCTGCGCGGCGGCGACGCGCTCGGCGATCGGGGCGGGGTGTCGGCGCAGCGAGAGCAGGTCGGTGCCGAGCGCGTCGGCGGGTGTCGGCGGCACGGTGCTCGTCGTGGTGGTCGTGGGAGGCACCACGTTGGCGTCGGCGTACTGCCAGACCGAAGCCATCAGGACCGCCGGGACGACTGCGAACGACACCAGCGTGGCGATCGGCAGCGGCGGACGCCGACGACGCTGCGGCCGGTCCCGCCGGGCAGTCACTGCGGGCCCAGCGCGGCCGGGCTCGCCACCGCCGGGAACGACGTCAGCGCAGCGACCATCTCGGCCCAGATCGGCCGGTACTCGGCCTGGTCGTTGATCGTCGGCCCATTCAGGATCATGACGTATTCGATCGCGCCGCCGCCGTCGACCGGCAGGAAGCCTGACAGCGCCTTGACGGCCGGCGGATCGGCGTCGTACGGCGTGTTGTTCAAGGTGCCGGTCTTGCCCCGCAACCGCCCGGCCACGGCGGTGTCGCCGAAGACGTCGGCGAGTGTGCCGGTCTCCCCGGCGACCGCGAGACCCTGCCCGACCGGGCTGTCGTAGCCGGCGTGCTGGAGGACGCCGAGCATCTGTGCGCAGGTCACCCGGTTGTCGAGACTGAGGCCGCTCCCGTCGCCGAGGACGAGGCCGGTCGTGTCGATTCCCCACCCGGCGATCACGGACTCGATCGCGTCGAGTCCGGCCGTCCGGGTACCCGAACCCGCCGACGCCAGGCCGATCTCCTTGACCATCAATTCGGCCGTGTTGTTGTCGCTGTTGGTCAGCATCTCCTCGATCACTGCGGCGATCGGCTGCGATGCGACCGACGCGAGCTGCGCCAGCTCGGGTGGCGCGGTCCCGGTTCCTGCACCGCCGGACACAGCAATGCCCTGCTCGCCCAGGATCCGCACGAACTCGCGGGCTGCGGCCTCGTTCGGGTCCGATCCCCGCTGGTCGTCGTTGCGGACCCGGGCGTCGTTGACCAGCAGTGCGTCGTACGGCCCCGCTTCGAGCCCGGCGACGCCGTCGCCCCAGCCGGGTGCAGAGAACTCGTCGTCATACCGGCTCCCGTCGCCCCGGATCACACCGTTGATCTGGGTTACGCCGGCTGCGACCAGTTGGCGTGCGAGTTCGTCGACCGAGGTGATGTTGAACGCAGGCAGCCGGTCGAGGTCGGCGTCTGGGTACCACTCGCCGGACAGCAGCGGGTCACCGCCTCCGACCAGGTAGACGTCACCGTTGATGACGCCGCCCGATGGTGCCGGGCCGACAACGGTCGTGGTGTAGGTGAACGTGTCGCCGAGCACGTCGAGCGCGGCTGCGGCGACGAGGATCTTCTGGTTGCTGGCGGGAATCACGACGAGATCTGGCCTGGCCGCGCCGACCTCGCGACCGTCGAGCGAGATGGCGGCGCACGAGCGGTCGTTCAGGGCGGAGAGGAACGGTTGAACCGCGACCTGGAACGCCGCCATGTTCAGATCACGTGACAGTTCACCCGCCGACCGGCGAAACGACAGGAGCTCGGTTGCGAGCGCAACCGACGGCGGCTCGTCGGTTGTGACCGGGTCGACCGGGGAGTCGACCGGGTCGTCGGTCGGGTCGTCGGTCGAGAACTCAGCGGTGACCGGCGGGGCGTCGGCTGGGGTGCTCGACGTCAACGGCGCGGCATCAGCGGCGATGTCGGCCCGATTCGACGACCACCGGAAGAGCCCCCACAGCAGCAGCGCGGGGATCAGCGCAACCACCACCAGAACGACGATCGGGTCGACGGGCGGCCGTCGGGTACGACTCACTGCGAACGGC
>JBDSBE010000132.1:0-7487 GCA_039921745.1 Ilumatobacteraceae bacterium
CACACGGCGGCCGTACCGAACCTGCTCGCCCGGTCGCACAGAGCGGCCACCGCAGCCGAATCGCAGCCGTCGCTGAGGTCGGTGAGATCGACCATCGAAATCGCTGCCCGAGCGCGTGCCGGATCCATCTCCGTCCCTCCTCCTCCTCCTGAGTTCCGGCATCGTATGCGCGACGACGCACCGGCGAACTTGACGCGGCCTGCTGTAACCGCTTTCATGGTGCTCCGACCGACGCCGAGACGACACCCGATGAGACACGCCGCACCTGCCCACCACATTCGGCGGGATCGGTCCACCATCGAAGACGTCGCTGCTGCGGCGGGGGTATCGGTGGCCACGGTGTCACGTGCGCTGCGCGGTCTGCCGAACGTCGCCGAATCGACCCGAAAGCGGGTTCGCACGGCGGCCGAAGCGCTCGAGTACCGCGCCGACCCGGCGGCCTCCCGACTTGCGACCGGCCGCTCCCGGTCGATCGCCGTCGTGGTGCAGCTGCTGAACGGTTGGTACTCGTCGCACGTCGTGGCCGGTGTCGAGGCGGTCTGCGCCGACAAGGGTTACGACACCGTCGTCGTCGGTGTCGGCCCGGGGTCTCGCGACCGCCACGTTTTCGGGGGCGGGTCGACCATCCACCGACGCGTCGACGGTTTGATCTTCGTCGACGTGATCGTCTCGGACGACGAACTCGCCGCGCTGGCGGAGCAATCGATGGTGGTCGTCTCGGTCGGCCACGAGTTGCCCTCGGTTCCGTCGGTCGGCATCGACGACGTGGAAGTGGGACGGCTCGCAGCGCAGCATCTGCTCGACCTGGGTCATCGGAGAATCGGGTTGATCAACGGGCCGGCAACGGTTCCGTTCCGGGTGCCGCACCAGCGTCAACTCGGATTCGAAGGAGCGATGCGCGACGCCGGCCACGAGCCGGATCCGTCGCTGTACGTCGCAGGCGACTTCACGATCCAGGATGGCGCTGACGCGCTCCGAACGCTGCTCGCACATGACGACCCACCAACGGCGATCTTCTCGTTCGCTGACGAAATGGCATTCGGTGTGATCCTCGCGGCGCGTGAGCTCGGTATCAGCATTCCCGACGACCTGTCGCTGATCGGCGTGGACGACCACGACGTCGCCGGGGTCGTCGGCCTGACGACCGTGCATCAGGACGTGGACGACCACGGAGCGCGGGCCGCGCGCCTCGTCATCGACGAACTCGAGGGGACCCCGTCGTCGGTGACAACGGGCGCCGGGCCCGTGCGGATCGTCGTGCGCCGTACGACCGGGCCACCTGCGCAGTGATCCCCGCTGCGGCCGTGCGATCAGCAACCGCTCC
This sequence comes from Ilumatobacteraceae bacterium, assembly GCA_039921745.1. GTDB lineage: Bacteria > Actinomycetota > Acidimicrobiia > Acidimicrobiales > Ilumatobacteraceae > Ilumatobacter. The sequence continues at coordinate 1,325 of JBDSBE010000132.1, forward strand.
CTGACCCGGTAGCGTCGTGCCACGTGAATCAGGTGAAGACCCGCCTCCAGGCCCTCGGACTCCTCGATCGTGCGTTTGCGAACGCGAGCGACGAGGATTTGAACGCCGCTGTCGAGACACTGAACGACGAACATCGCGAAGCGATGGATGAACTCGTCGGTGGCACTGCCGACGCAACAACGATCCGCGCGTCGATCGCCGGCGGCCGCCTCGACGGCACGATGGAGAGCGCCGCGCTGGTCCTCACCGACAGCTGCCTCGCCGAGTGCATCGAATCCCTGGGCGAGCACGCCGATCACCCGTCGAGCGAGCAGCTCCGAGGTGTGGTCCCCGATCTCGTCGAGCACCACGGCAAGGCGATGACCCAGCTGATGCTGGCGTCGACCGTCGCCGGTGAGGCTCCGGCCTCGGCGATCATCCGCGACCTGCTGAAGAACGACGACGACATCAAGTTGCCGCCCGCCGCCCCGAAACCCATGAGTCCGATCGTGCAAGCGCCCGAGGTCGACCCGACCGAGCGTGCGGCGATCAAGGCCAAGCGCAAGGACATGAAGCAGCGCAAGCAGGACGAGGCTCGTCGCCGCCGCGAACAGGCCGACGCCGCCCGCAATCGCTGAACCTGTCGGATGTGGCGGCGGGTTCGGCCCGGCTGCGCTCAATCCGCCCGATCATGCGCTGAGTGTTGGACGCTGAGATCGCGTCACGTCGTGGTGGACGCAGCCCGAACGGCGAACTCGTGGTCGAGCAGCCACGCTTTGGTGTCGAGACCGCCGGCGAATCCGGTCAGCTTCCCGTTGCTCCCGACGACCCGATGGCAGGGCACGATGATCGGGATCGGGTTCCGACCGTTTGCGGCGCCGACGGCGCGGGCCTTGTTCTTGTCACCGAGCATGGTCGCCTGTTCGCCGTAGCTCACGGTCTCCCCGTACGGGATCCGCACGAGCGCATCCCACGCCTGCTGCTGGAACGTCGTCCCCTGCGCAGCCAGTGGGAGATCGAAATGGGTGCGTTCACCGGCGAAATACTCGCGAAGTTGGTGGACGACCCGCTGCAGGACGGGATGGTCCTCGGGCGCGACGTCGCTGACGGGCGAGCCCGAAACGTCGGTGTGATGGCCGACGTCGTCGCGCCAGTCGATCGCGAGCAGCCCGTCGTCGACGGCAAGGATCGTCAACTCGCCGATCGGAGAGTCCATCGTGGTGCGGTAGTGGTTCATGATGATTCCTGTTCCATTGGCAGTGTGCTTCGACCGAGGCCGTTCACAGCGAGTTCCAGAGGTGGTGCAGTGCGTACGTTCGCCACGGACGCCATCGTTCGGCGCGAGCGACGTCGATGCCGAGAGCGGCCAGTGCGTGCTTCACGCCCAGGTCGGTGGCGAGGAACACATCGGGGTCACCGAGACCTCGCATCGCCACATACTGCGCCGTCCATGGGCCGATGCCCTTGATCGCGACGAGCTGGTCGGTCGCCCGACCGCGATCGATTCCCGTGTCGAGCACGAGTGATCCGTCGGCGACGAGGCGTCCGACCCGCTGCAGTGTCGCCGCCCGGGCGGTCGGCATCGGGTAGTCGTCGGTGGCGGCGAGTCGCGCCATCGACGGGAACACGTGGGTGAGCACGGGATGTTCGATCGTGAGTGGCTCGGCGATCGATTCGGTGATTCGACCGGTGACGGTTCGAGCGCCCGCGACCGAAACCTGCTGGCCGACGATCGCCCGCACCAGCGTTTCGCACGGGTCGACGGAGCCAGCTGCGCGCAGCCCCGGGTTCGCCTCGACCAGCGCCGACAGCACCAGATCGGTTGCGAGCGCATCGTCGATCGCGACCGGGTCGGCGTCGAGGTCGAGCAGTCGCCGGACCCGACCCACTGCCGGGGCGAGGTCTCGCCAGTCGGCGAGTCGAAAGCTCGCAGCGACGTGGTCACCGGCGAGGTGGATCGCAACGGTGCCGTGGCCGTGGGGCAGCGCCAGCGCCCGTTCGTACGTCGTCCCGTCGTACGTCTCCACGCCGGGGACGGCGCGCTGGCCGATGAAGGCGAGCAGCTGCTCGCCGGCGAATGGCCCGCGAACCGGGAGCCGGACGGCGACGGTGCCCGCGGTCGTCGCCGGGGACGCGGTGGCCGCCTTCGTGCGGAGATCGCTCGGCGCGCCGGCGAACACTTCCCGAACGGTGTCGTTGAACTGTCGGACGCTGCCGAATCCGGCCGCGAATGCGATGTCGGTCATCGTCATGTCGGTCGTCTCGATCAGAATCCTTGCGGTTTGCGCCCGCTGGCTCCGAGCGAGCGCGAGCGGCCCGGCGCCGAGTTGTTCGGTCATCAGTCGGTTGAGGTGGCGGGTGCTGTAGCCGAGTCTCCCGGACAGGCCCTCGACGCCTTCGCGATCGATGACCCCGTCGGCGATCAGGCGCATCGCGCGAGCGACGAGGTCGCTGCGCAGGTCCCACTCGGGTGAACCCGGTGCCGCATCGGGGCGGCAACGCTTGCATGCACGAAAGCCACGCTGCTGGGCGGCGGCCGCCGACGGATAGAAGTCGACGTTCGCCTGCTTGGGCGTCATCGCCGGGCAGCTCGGTCGGCAGTAGATCCCGGTCGTGCGCACGGCGATGTAGAACCATCCGTCGAACCGCTCGTCGCGGCTCTGTGCGACCCGGTAGCACCGGTCGGCATCGAGGTGGATCGCTTCGTTCACGGGACTCATCCTGCCAGACGTCCTGCGTCTCCACGAGCGGAAATCGGACACGGCACAGCTCCGTCCGATTTCCGCTGCCTCTGTCCATCCCACCGCTGACCGCCGACCGCACGGCCCAATGGCCGCAACATCGAGTCGTCGGAGGACATCGTTCAGGGGGTCGCTCGACCGACGGCACCGACGAGCAGGATCCTGCTGTTGCCGTGGGTGGCGACCACGTAGATGCTCGAGCCGATCGCGATCGCGTCGACCTGGGTGTCCCATCGAGCGCCGTCGAATCCCAACTGATCACTCAAGTCGACGGTGTCCCACTCGACGCCATCGGCGCTGACTCGGATTCGTGGCGATCCACGTGGATCGGGGGCAATCCATCCGAAGGTACCTCTCGATCGCTCGTCGATCCCGGGGACGTCGGCGAGCCGTTCGAACGTCACGCCATCCATCGTCGACCAGTGCGTCGTCGCGGCACCGTCCGAGATCGTCACGATCGCCTCGTCCGCGCTTGACTCGACCGGCATCGGGCTCGACGGACTCGGCTGGGCGGGGGCGTCGAGCACCTCCCATCGCATCCCGTCTCGCGTCGACCACAGGCGTGGCCCCGCTCGGCGGCTGATCGTCGCGACGGCGACCAATCCATGTTCGACGCGCGTGACGTCGACTCGATCCGCCGGCGCCCAGGGATGATCGATCGTTTCGAACGCCGCGCCGGTCCACCGCAACCATTCCGAGCTGACTCTGGGCCGCAGTGCGTCGAGGACGTCCTCCGACGACGACGCCGCCTCGACGCTCCAGACCTCGACACCCGCGCGGTCGGCGAGGATCACCCGGTCGCCGTCGCGGCGGGCGGTCAGTTCGACCGTCGGCAGGGCTCGATCGGCCGACGGATCGGCCCACAGGTCATCGACGCCGTCGCCCACCCGGACCCGATAGTCCTCGGACGGGTCGAGTCCGAGCGCGATTCGCCACGCCACGTCCTCACGCCGATCGAGCCGGGCGAAGATCTCACCGCGCACCTCGACGACGCGAGGTCGGCTGTCAGGGACCTGCCACGACACATCCATGCCGTCGCGAACCGCCGTGCTGTCGACGATCCGGGCGAGCGCACGGCCGGTGTCGGTCTCCTCGATCAGCTGCCGACGCTCCTCCTCCCCCGTCACCGACCACCGGTGCCCGCCGACGTCGATCGACGCCGAGTGTTCCCCGATCTGCCAGACCACCCCGTCGTCGTCCGATGACCAGACCAGCGCACCGTCGTTCCCTCGTCCCACGAGGCTCGAGCCGGTGCGTCCGACGACCCCGGCCGGCAGCGTGGTTCGATCGCCGTCGACGCGTCTCCAGTCGATCGACCCGATCGAGGCCTGCGTCCGACCGACCGACAGCACAACGTCGAGGTCGACTCCGCTCCGGTTTGGCGAGGGCAGGTCGACAGCACGGTCCGCAGCACGGTCCGCAGCACGGTCCGATTCGTCATCACCGGCGAACTGCGCCGTGAGTCCGACGACGACGAGCATCGAGACGGCGGCGATCGCTCCGGCAACCCGCAGTCGGCGTCGACCTGCACCCCCGACGGTCGCTGGTCGACCGCTCGGTCCGTCGGGTCGCTGCACTCGATCGACGAGTTGCGACGGATCGGACATCGCTCCGCCGCGAGCCCACGGACTGGCGCTCCCTGCTTCCTCGTCGACCGGCTCCGACGGCGTCACTCGTTGCTCCGCAGACCGTCGGCGACACACGACACCCGACCAGTGTGACGCAACGCCGAACACCGTGCATCGCCCGACCGGCGATCTCGCGACCCGGCGGCCAACCTGAGACGCCGTTACCCACTCCCTGCTCCTCAGCTCGCGCCGGCGACTTCACTCAGGTTCCTTTGCCAGCGAAACACGACGCCCGCCGAGTGACGAACCCTCGATCCCAATTCGACCACCGTCAGCGATGACCACGGACTGCTCCCAACCCGGAACGCCGTCGTCCACTGCCGCTCCCCAGCTCGCACCGACGAACTCACCTGTTCACCCTCTCCGTCTGCAACAACAAGCCCGCCGAGTGACGAATCCCCGATCCTGATTCGACCACCGGCGGCGATGACCACGGACTGCTCGGCACCCGGAAGGCCATCGACCACTCAAGCTTCTCAGCACGCTCCCACCACTTCACTGATCGTGCCTCTCCCTCGGCGACGCACGATCTCCGACGGAGGCGTCGTCGGTCATCCAAGGCCTCGCCAAGCGTCAGCACGTTCGCAGCAGAACTGCCCGGCCGTGCAGGAAACGCAGGACATGCTGGTGCGATCCGGACGACGCCAGAATTCTTCCAAATTGACCGAATATCTCCTGGTCACGGGCTTATGATCGAACATATGTTCTGGTAGGTTTCATCCATGGAGCAACTCGTCGTCGACCTGCCCGTCGAGAACGACGACTGGGGCCTGCTGACCGGCCGAGAGGTCGATATCAAAGGTCCGCGAGTTGAACATCGCACAGCGCCGTGTGGAGGCTGCGTTCGTCGGAGCCGTCGATCACGTCGAGCGAACCGGCCACTACCGCGATGACGGGCACCGCACCTCCGGTTCGTGGATGATGGCGATGACGAACTGCACCCGCAGCGAAGCAACCGCCAGACAGCGGTCGGCCAAGTTGCTCCGCTCGCTCGAGACGGTGGCGACCGAGTTCGTCGCCGGCCGGGTCGGCATCGCGCAGGTTCGCGAACTCGCCCGCCTCGCAGCCAACCCACGCAGCGGCGACCAGATCGAGGGGTCAGAAGACATCCTGCTCGACGCCGCGAAGTCGCTCGAGTACGCCGATTTCCGGGTCGTCACCGGGCGTTGGGAGCAGCTCGCCGACGCAGACGGCGCCCACGCCGGACACGAGGCCGCACACGAGTTCCGCAATGCCCGCTGCCATCAGGTCGGCGACGAGTTCCGGTTCGAGACGGCGCACGGGACGGTCCAAGGCACCTCGATCCGCGAGGTGTTCGAGGCGTTCTGTCAGGGCGAGTTCGATCGCGACTGGGCGTGGGTGACCGACACGTACGGCGACGATGCCAACGCCTCACTCCTCCCCCGCACCGCGTCCCAACGGCGAGCCGATGCGTTCGTCGCGATGGTCCTCGCCGCGGCGAGAGCCGGTACCGCAGAGGGTGGTTCGATCGACGCGACGGTCAACCTCGTCTGCGATCTCGACCAGTTCGAGCAGTATGTCGATGAGCAGATCACGGATGAGCCGGTCGACATCGACCCGGCCTCCGTTCGCGATCGCCGCTGCGAGACGACGAGCGGTGATCCTGTCGATCCGCGCCAGATGGTCGCCGCAGCGTTCCGTGGCCGCATTCGGCTGGTCGTCGTCGACGGTTCTGCCGTCATCGTGCACGCCGGCCGCAAGCGCCGATTGTTCACGGGTGCGCTCCGGGCGATCGACCCGGTCTGTGGATGGCTCGGCTGCAACCTCCGAGCCCAGATCTGTGACATCGACCAC
>JBDSBE010000133.1:0-10216 GCA_039921745.1 Ilumatobacteraceae bacterium
TCGTCACGATTCGTCAGGTGGGGGTGAAGGTGATGGGGAGGCGTTCGGGGCCGAAGATGCCGACGGTCGCAGGTTTCCACACGACCTCGCCGGCCAATTCGATGTCGGGCAGCCGCTCGGCCATGATCGTGAGCGCCTCCTGCTGTTCGGCGCGGGCGAGGGCGGCGCCCAGGCAGTAGTGGATCCCCGACCCGAACGTCAGTTGCGGCCGGTTCGCCGGCTCCCGGGTGATGTCGAACCTGTCGGCGTCGTCGAACACGTCCCCGTCACGGTTGGCCTGCGAGAGCGACGGCGCGATGAACGAACCCTTCGGAAACACGATGTCGCGATACTCGATGTCCTCGCTGGCGAATCGAGCGGTGCCGCGGACCGTTCCCATGAACCGCATCGTCTCCTCGACCGCCCGCGGCGCCAGTTCGGGGCGCTCGGACAGCAGTCGCCACTGGTCGGGGTGCTGTGCGAACAGGAACAGGGAGCATCCGAGCTGGTTGCGGGTGGTGTCGGTGCCGGCCATGAGGACCGCTTCGCACATCATGATCAGCTCCGTCTGCGAGAGTCGGTCGCCGTCGCTCTCGGCCTCGATCATCGCCGAGATCAGGTCGTCGGACGGACTGCTGCGTCGTTCCTCAACGAGGTCGCTGACGTAGGCGTCGAGTTCGTCCTGTGCCTTGATGATCGCCGGCATGTCCTCCTGCAGGTTGCCGTTGAAGATCCGGAAGATGTCGGTCGCCCAGTCGGAGAACAGCTGCAGGTCTGCGTGCGGAGCGCCGAACAACTCGCAGATGATCGGGATCGGGTACGGCTCGCAGAACTCGGCCGCGATGTCGACGGCACCCCGGTCGGCAAACCGGTCGATCAGATCGTTCACGACTTCACGCATGTACGGCCGAAGGGCATCGGCGTGGCGTGGCGAAAAAGCCGGCCCGGCGACACGGCGCAGACGGGTGTGCTCGGCGCCCTCGGTCGACAGGATCGACGTTCTGCGGCGGGCGAGCCATTCCGGGTTGTCGATCCCCGACATCTCCATGATCATCCCGGAGGCGCTGTGCCACCGGCGGTCACGAAGCATGGCGACGACGTCGTCGTAGTGCAGGATCGAGTAACCGAACATGTTCCGGGCGATCCAGGACGCTTTCGCCGCGTCTCCGGTTGCGTCACGGCGCTCCTCGAACCCGGTTGATGGGTCGTCGTCGAGCCAGGTCAGGTCCGGGATCTCGAGATCGGTCGCGAAGGTTGCCACGACCCGAGCTTACGGATCGGGGTCAACTGCGCCGGCGTCGGCGACGAACCGGTTGATCGTCGTCGGCTGCGTCCGTCGACACGGAGTTCGTCAAGGGGCCGACTGCGGCGATGATCCGCTCCATGTCGGGAATGTCGCCGCGATGATGGCTGTCGAGGGTCCTTCGCATCTCCGCGAGGTGCTCGGGGGAGGTGCCACAGCAGCCGCCGACGATTCTCGCACCCGAGTCGACCGCGAGCGTCGCGTACTGGCCCATCAGCGTCGGGTTTCCGCTGTACTCGATCTCGGTACCGCGGAACTGCGGCACGCCACAGTTGCTCTTGGCGATGATCGGGATCCCACGGTCTGGCATCTGCTGGATCGCGAGGAGGAGATCCGATGCGCCGACCCCGCAATTGGCGCCGATCGCGAGCGGGCCGACCGGGAGATCGGCGAACACGTCGAACAGTTCGGGTGGGCGCAGCCCCATCATCGTGCGACCGGCGGTGTCGAATGACGCCGTCACGGTGTACGGCATTCCGACGGCGATCGCGGCTTGCGCCGCTGCGCGCATCTCCTGCGCTGCGGACTTGGTTTCGATCCAGGCGACGTCGGCCCCGCCCGCGAGGAGACCCTCGATCTCCTCGGTGAAAGCGTCGACCGCCTGGGATTCGGTCATCGTCCCGAGCGGCTCGAGCAGCTCGCCGGTCGGGCCGACCGAGCCTGCGACCACGACGGGGCGATCGCAGGCGGCGGCGACCTCCCCTGCGATCTCGGCTCCGCGCTGCGCGATCTCGTGGGCGCGTTCCTCGGCGCGGTGCAGCTTGAGGCGGAACCGATTACACCCGAAGGTGTTCGTCAGGATGATGTCGGCGCCGGCATCCACGAACTGCTGATGCAGACTGCGGACCTTGTCGGGCGAGTCGAGGTTCCAGAACTCGGGCGGCTCGCCCGGGCCGAGACCCATCTCCATGAAGTTGGTGCCGGTTGCGCCGTCGGCCAGGAGGGGGCGGCCGAGGTCGAGCAGCGTTTCGAGCGTCGTCCTCATGACCACGCCATCGTACTGACCGACGCCCGAACGCCTCCGTTGTCACGGATGGTGTCGGATACCAACCGTGACGCGCGAACGGATGGTGTCGGATACCAACCGTGACGCGTGGCGGTTGTCAGGCGAGGGCGACGAGCGGATCGATCAGTTCGGCGTCGAGGAACTCGGCCACCGGGCCGTTGGTGACGTGGCCGGCGTGCGTGTTGACGCCGTGCGCCACCGCCATGTCGCGACGGGCTGCGCCGCCTGCTCCGTACACCGCCACGTCGGCGATGTAGGGGAGCGTGGCGTTCGTGAGCGCATAAGTCGAGGTGTGGGGCACCGCTCCCGGCATGTTGCCGACGGCGTAGTGCACGACGCCGTGCATCTCGTAGGTCGGGTCGTCGTGCGTGGTCTCGCGCACCGTCTCGATGCATCCACCCTGGTCGACGGCCACGTCCACGATGACGGAACGCGGTTTCATCGCCCTGACCATCTGTTCGTCGACGACCACCGGCGCGCGCCCACCGGCGACGAGGACGGCACCGATCACCAGGTCGGCTTCGAGGACCGAACGCTCGATCGCGCCACGGTTGGACGCGAGGGTCACGATCCGACCGCGATGGATCTGGTCGACGTAGCGCAGGCGGTCGAGGTTCTTGTCGACCAGCACCACTTCGGCCTCCATCCCCGCCGCGATCCACGCCGCGTTCCAGCCGACGTTGCCCGCACCGAGCACCACGACCTTGGCGGGGCGGACGCCAGGGGCACCACCCATCAGGACACCGCGACCGCCGTTGTGTCGCTCGAGACAGTGCGCTCCCATCTGTGGTGCCAGCCGGCCGGCGACCTCGCTCATCGGCGCGAGGAGCGGCAGCGCCCCGTCGGGGGTTTCGACCGTCTCGTAGGCGATGCCGGTCGTCCCTGCATCGATCAGCGCGCGGGCGACGCCGGGGTAGGCGGCGAGATGCAGATAGGTGAACAGCGTCAGATCCGAGCGGAGGAAACCGAACTCCTCCTCCTTGGGTTCTTTGACCTTGACGACCATCTGCTGCGACCATGCGTCGGCGGCCGTGGGCACGATGTCGGCGCCGGCCGCGCTGTAGTCGGAATCGCTGATCGATGCGCCCTCGCCGGCGCCCGCCTCGACGAACACCTCGATGCCGCGACGCTCGAGCTCGCGAACCCCGTCGGGGGTCATCGCGACCCGGTGCTCGGCGGTCTTGACCTCACGGGGCACACCGACGGTCTTGATCACTGGTTCGCTCATCACGCCAGTGTCACATGATCGGCGCGCCAGGTGGTGGGGAACGACCTGGCAGAATCGATCCGTGACACTCGATTCGGGCGCGCTCGACCACGTTGACCGTCAAATCCTTCGCGAGCTGCAACGTGACGCACGAATCAGCTGGCGCCAATTGGGCGAGATCGTGCACCTGTCGCCGACGTCGGCTGCCGACCGCGTCCGGCGCATGGAGCGCTCAGGGGTGATCGACGGGTACACCGTGCGGCTCGACCCGTCGGCACTCGGTCGCACCGTGCGCGCCGTGATCGACGTCAGTCTCGGAGCCGGGGTCCAGGTCGACGACTTCGAGTCGCGTCTCGCCGACCGCGACGAGGTCAGTTTCGCGGCGTACGTGACCGGAACCGCCGACTACTCGATCATCGTCGAGTGCCGGGGCGCCGACGGTCTCGACACGTTCGTCCGGTGGTTACGGGCCGAAGCCGGCGTGAGCCGCACCGAGACGAAGATGCTGCTGCGCGTCGTCGCCGGATGATCGAGTTCAGGCCAATTCGATCCGCGTGTCGACGACGTCGGAGACGATCGACCGAACGCGCGGCCCGATCAGGAGTAGCGCGTCCGGACCCCGGCGATTCGTTGCGCGTAGCGCACCGACGCAGCCGAGATGCCGTTCGATCGCACGCCCTGCACCCCTTGCAGATACATCGCCAGCGCACGGTCCTGATCGCCGGAGGCCTCGCCGAGCAGCCAGGCGAGCAGGCGCGCAGACACCCGGATGTTGTCGGTCGTCTGGGTGATGTCGAGTGCAGGCTCGCCCATCAGATCCCAGGCAACCCAAGACGCCGTACGCGGCATGAGTTGGCCGATCCCGATCGCGCCCGACGGAGACCGCGCCGACTGCTCCCAGCGGGACTCGACATATGCGACCGCCATGAGAAAGTCCGCCGGGATGCCCGCCTCCTTCGCAGCACGCGTGAAGACCGGGACCAGCGGCCCCGATGCCGATCCCCCTTTCGGAGCCGGCGGGACGACCAGTCGCTGGCCCGGGTGGATGACGGATGTCATCGTGAGGGCGTTCGCGCTCAAGAGCGTCGTGACCCCGACCCCGGTCCGTCGGGCGATCGTCGTCAGGCCGTCACCCGGCAGGACGGTGTAGGTCGTCGAGCCAGCGGCACGATCGACGCTTGCCTGACTCGACGCGGACGCGGACGCGGGTGCTGACGTGGCCGGCAACCGCACCGAACGACCCGGATAGATGGTGCTGTCGAGCGTCAGATCGTTGGCTGTGAGCAGTGCGGCGAGTGGGACGCCGGCCGACGACGCGATCGACCAGAGGCTGTCGCCGCGACGCACGGTGATCGTGGCATTCGATGTGGAACCGCCGGCTGTCAACCCGCTGGACGGCCGCCCAGGAATCGCGAGCATGTCTCCGGAATGGATGGTGCTGTCGAGGGTGAGGCCGTTCGCCTCGACCAGTTCGGCGACGGACACGGCATGGCGGGTTGCGATCAGCCAGAGGCTGTCGCCGGATCGAACGGTGTAGCTCGAACTCTCGGCGTGAGCGGTACCCGTGGCGAAGAACGCCAACGCAACGGCGATCATGATCGTCCTGGATCGCACTGGTCCTCCCTCCGGATGCGTGTGGACGGTCGGGACACTAGATCGCGCAGCGACAGCCCGCCACCAGGTCTGTCCGGCGACCGATCGATCTGCTACACCTTGCGACATGAGGGCCTTCAAGAATTTCATCAATGGTGAGTGGGTCGACGCTCGCGACGGCTCGACCTCCGACGTCGTCGATCCGACGACCGGACAGCCGTACGCAACCGCCGCCCTGTCTCGTGCGGCCGATGTCGATGCGGCCATGACTGCGGCTGCGGATGCGTTCCCCGGTTGGAGTCGGTCGACGCCCGCCGAGCGCTCACTCGCGATGCTCAAGCTCGCCGACGCGATGGAAGCCCGCGGTGACGAGATCATGCATCTCGAGTGCGAGAACACCGGCAAACCGTACGAGGTCCATCGCGACGAGGAGATGGGGCCGGCGGTCGATCAGGTCCGGTTCTTCGCCGGAGCTGCCCGCCATCTCGAAGGCAAGGCGGCGGGCGAGTACATGGCGAACATGACGTCGTTCGTGCGACGCGAGCCCGTGGGTGTCTGCGCCCAGGTCGCACCGTGGAACTACCCGATGATGATGGCGGTCTGGAAGTTCGCTCCGGCGCTCGCCGCCGGCAACACGATCGTGCTCAAGCCGAGCGACACCACGCCGGCCACGACCGGCCTTTTGGCCGAGATGGCAGCCGAGTTCCTTCCGCCGGGCGTCTTCAACGTGATCTGCGGCGATCGGGAGACCGGACGGGCGATGGTCGACCACGAGGTTCCCGCAATGGTGTCGATCACCGGGTCGGTCCGGGCCGGGATGCAGGTCGCCGAGGCGGCGTCGAAGGGTCTCAAGAAGGTCCACCTCGAACTCGGCGGGAAAGCGCCCGTCGTCGTTTTCGACGATGCGGACATCGCCAAGGCCGCTGAGGACATTGCCGTGGCCGGGTACTTCAACGCGGGGCAGGATTGCACGGCGGCCACTCGGGTGCTCGTGGGCAAGGGCGTCTAGCAGGACGTCGTCGACGCCCTGACCGAACAGGCCAAGGGAACCGGCGTCGGTGGCCCGGATGCCACCGACGTGCTGTTCGGGCCGGTGAACAACGCCATTCAGCTCGCTCACGTGAGCGGCTTCATCGACCGCACGCCCGGTCACGCCACGGTCACCACGGGCGGCAACCAGATCGGAGACGCAGGTTTCTTCTTCGAGCCCACCGTCGTCGCCGGGCTCCGCCAGGGCGACGAGATGAGCTCGAACGAGATCTTCGGACCGGTCATCACCGTCCAGCAGTTCGACGGTGAGGCCGAAGCGATCGAGTGGGCGAACGCCGTCGACTACGGCCTGGCATCGAGTGTGTGGACCCGAGACGTGGCACGGGCGATGCGGATGGCCAAGGCGCTCGACTTCGGGTGCGTCTGGATCAACACGCACATCCCATTCGTGTCCGAGATGCCACACGGAGGCTTCAAGAAGTCCGGCTACGGCAAGGACCTGTCTGCGTACTCGCTGGAGGACTACACCCGCCTCAAGCACGTGATGATCAACCTCGACGGCTGACGTGGCGACGTCCGAACCCCCGAGAATCGCGATCGGGCCCGAGCCGTTCCCGGAGTATCTGAGTACGGCGATCACGGACGGCGGTGGGCAAATCGTGCCCCCCGCCGACTGTGAAGCGGTCGTGTGGGCCGATATCGGGAACACGGGAGAGCTCTCCCGGCTGCTGGCGTCGGCGCCGAACTGCCGGTGGGTGCAACTGCCGTGGGCGGGCGTCGAGACGTTCGTCGACGTGCTCAACGCGGAGTACGAGTGGACCTGCGGGAAAGGCGTCTACGCCGAACCGGTCGCCGAACTGGCGCTCGCGCTGGGTCTGGCTGGCATGCGCAGTATCCACACGTACTCGTCGGCGACGACCTGGGGTGACAAGCGCGGCCGGAACCTGATTGGTGCCCGGGTGACGATCGTCGGTGGAGGCGGGATCGCCGAAGCGTTGATCCGTCTGCTGCAACCGTTCCGGTGCCACATCACGGTCGTGCGATCGACCGTGCAGCACATGGACGGTGTCGACACGGTGGTCGAATCGCATCATCTCGCCGACACGTTGCCCGGCGCCGACCTCGTCGTGTTGGCGCTCGCACTGACGCCTGCGACCGAGGGTCTGATCGGCGCTGACGAACTGGCGCTGATGGAGCCGCACGCGTGGCTCGTCAACGTCGCCCGCGGCCGCCACCTCATCACGGACGACCTGGTCGTTGCGCTCGAAGGCGGCGTCATCGCCGGCGCCGGCCTCGAGGTGACCGAACCGGAGCCGCTCCCGGACGGCCATCCGCTCTGGACGCTCGACAACTGCATCATCACACCGCACACCGGTTCGCCGGAGGAGATGGCGGCGCCGCTCCTGGCCGAGCGGGTGCGCGACAACGTCCGCCGGTTCGCGGCCGGTCGGGAATTGCTCGGGATCGTCGATGTGCGATCTGGGTATTGAGTTGACATTCAGCGTGTCTGACCAAGATTTGTGATTATTCGCTCTCATCGGCGCCCGCCGAGGTCTACGATGTGTCAAAGCGACCACGGTGTAGGTAGCGGTTGTGGTCCCGTCTGCCTGCGGGAAGCCGTGTGACGCGACGTGGCCGGAGGACGCGCTGACTGGCGGTGTCCTCCGGCCACGACTGTTTCATCCCAGTACGCTGACCCGATCACCACGCTGTACGACGTCCTCGGCGTCGCCCCCGATGCCCCTCCGGAACGAATCCGCGCGGCATATCGGGAGCGGGCCCGTCTGCACCATCCGGACCGAAGCGTCGACGGTCGGGATGATGCGATGGCCAACGTGAACGAGGCGTACCGCGTGCTCGGTGACCCGGGCCGACGGCTGCAGTACGATCGTTCGATCGGGCAACGCGGCTCGTCGCCGCACGGCAGCGCGGCTCGATCGGCGGAGCGTTCCGAACACGATCAGGATCTCGCTGACCGGAATAGTTCGAGCATCCCGCCGCCGTCACGGTTGATGCCCGCCGGCCCGGCGCGACTGCCGTGGAAAATGATGATCGTCGTCGCGGCGGCCGGATCAGCGGTGATCCTCGTCGCATCGCTGTTCAACGACCCGCCGTCCGAAGAGGTGCCCGACGGCATCCTCCGGACGGGGTCGTGCGTGGCGATGGAGTCGAGCGGCGACGTCCGGGAAGTCGCCTGCACCGGTGTCGACGACATCGTGGTCGAGTATCTGATCCCCACCGATGCGTCGTGTCCGGGCGGACTCGGAGCGTTCCGCGATCGGCTCGGGCTCGGCACCGTGTGCATCGAGATGGACTGAGCACGGACCGTGCGCGGGTGGGCGATCGGGCTCGTGTGCACGGTGCTGGTCGGGCTGGCGCTCGCGATCGCGGCGGTCGTCGCCGTCACGTCGTCGGGGGCGGACACCGCGCTCGTCGACCTGGAGGCAGGGACGTGTTTCGAGTTGCCCGATTCGGTCGACTCCGGCACGATCGAGTCGGTCGTTACGATCGACTGCACCCAGCCGCACCTGGCCGAGGTGGTGGCCGTCGGGGAGCTCGGCACCGAGGGCCGGGACTACCCCGATGACGACGTGCTGTTCGGCGAGGTCGACCAGGCGTGCCGTGCCGTTTCGCCGGTGACATCCGACGTCTACGGCCTGCTCCCGATCGCTCCGACCCGCGACCTGTGGGAGTCGTTCGACGGCCGGTATCTGTGTGTCGCGATCCCTTTCGGCGGTGAGCCGACGGGGGGTTCGATCCTCACCGGGTGATCGAGCGAACATCACGGCAGCGCTGCTATCCTGCGTTCCCCGCAAGGGCGATTAGCTCAGATGGCTAGAGCACTGCCTTCACACGGCAGGGGTCGTTGGTTCGAGTCCAATATCGCCCACCACGAGAGCCTCGGTGAGTCACACTCGCCGGGGCGATCGTGCCGTTCGTGGCGGCAAACCCGGACCGCGCCGCGGAGGCGGGATAGATTTGTCGTATGTCAAGACTCTGCGAGCGGCCCGGATGTTCCGAGTTGGGCGCTGCGGAGTACGGCATGGTGCCAGAGGATCTGCTGTTCTGGATCGCGCCGCTGTCGGCGACGCCCTTCGACGGCCAGAGTGTGCTGTGTCTCCGTCACGCCGACGCGATGAGCGTCCCCCGGGGCTGGATGCTCGACGATCGACGCGAGGAGATCCCCCGGTTGTTCATGCCCCGCCCGTGGATCCGGCCCGACCGCACCCGAAACGGGGCACGGCCGCGCCGAACTCGGACCCCGGACGTGGAGCAACTCCAGATCGACGGCACCGGCGAGATCGTGCGTCCAGCCCTGATTCCCGACGCCGAGGATGCGCCCGACGTCCCACCCCCGGTCGACCCGGAGGACGCGGCCGCCGTCGGGTCGGAGACGAATGACACGGATGTCGACGAGCCGAATCCGGGTAGTGAGGTCGGGGCGCCGTGGGCGCCGTCATTCGACCAGGACAACGACCTCGACGGTCTCCTGAAGGTGTCGAGCCCGCTGCTTGCGCGAGCATTCCGTGGCACCGACCGACCCCGCGACTGACGGATCATCGTGGACATCACTGAGTCGGTGCTGGTCGACACGTCGCCGGCGGACGTGTTCGGGCTCGTCGCCTCGCTCGATCGGTACCCGCTCTGGATGCGCCTGGTTCACGACGTCCGGGCCGTCGAGTCGGCCGGCGAGCCGGCCTGGTCGGTCGAGATCCGGGCGAGGGTCGGGCCGTTCGCGCGGTCCAAGCGCCTGAGGATGGCGCGCACGCTGCACGACCCCGACCGTTCGGTCGCGTTCGAACGGGCTGAGATCGACGGACGCGACCACGCACGCTGGGCGCTGCGAGTCGATCTGACGCCCGCCGACGCGCAGTCGACGCTCGTGCAGATGCACCTGGCCTACGACGGTCGGCTCTGGAGCGGAGGGCTGTTGGAACGCGTGCTCGACGACGAGGTTCGTCGGGGTCGAGAGGGTCTCGCCCGACTGGTCAGCGACGGGCCCACGCACTGAGCCGACCGTCGTCGCGTCGCTCGAGCGCCAGGTCCATCTCGAAACACTCGCTGAGCGATGATGCGGTGAGCGCGTCGTCGATCGGTCCCTGAGCGGTCACCCGGCCGTGGCGCAGCAGCATCGCAT
>JBDSBE010000134.1:0-51645 GCA_039921745.1 Ilumatobacteraceae bacterium
GGAACCGCTTTGATCCCCAGTTGGTCACCGTCGGGACCGATCAAGCGGACCTCGCGGGCCCGGATTCGGTCGTTGACACGATGTTGGTCGCTCCGTGGCGGTGCTATGACTGATCACTCCTGTGCAAAGGGTTGGCCTCCCATGGTTTGCCGTCTGGTCTGCTCGACGCGAAAGTCAATGCGGAGCAAACGGGCCAGCGACGGTGCCGTCGGCACCAACGACAGGAACGTCGTGTTCATCATCGACCCGGACGCACGCAGTTGGCATGATCGCCGGTCGGTGGCCGGGTGGGAGCACCTGTTGCAAGCCCCACTTCGCCTCGGTTGTCACCGGTCGTCGAGCGACCGGCCTCGGTAGGGTATCGCACGTGACTGATGAAACCGACCTGATGGACGCAGGCGACGATGGCGCAGAGGATCAGGTCGCCGATATCGAAGCGGCGATGGCCGAAGCCCGGTCCCGGCTGGCGGATGTCCCGGCCGAGGTCGTCGTGACCAACCACGTGATGGGTCTCTACGAATTGGCGGCGATCCACCTCTCGTCCGAGACCCCAGATCTCGTGTCCGCATCGCTCGCGATCGATGCGATGGCGTTCATCGTCGACGGTCTCGGTGCCCGGCTGGGTGACGATGCGCCGACGATGAAGGATGCACTCGGTAACATCAAGATGGCGTTCGTGGGTCTCAAGGCCCAGTCCAACCCGTGACGAATTGTGCCAGGCACAATTCGTCACGGGTGGTGTGAGCGGCTGAATCGGCCGAATGGGGCGGTCGCGACCTTGCCGTTGCGGATCATCACGTCTTCCTCCCTGAGCAACGCTGACTGCGCACGTTCATGGCCGGGCACCAACCGGCCCGCAGCGTTGACGACCCGCCACCAGGGCACCTCGACATCGGTGGTCGACAGGATTCGACCGACGAGTCGCGACTGCTTCGGGTAGCCGGCGATCTCGGCAATCTCGCCGTACGTGGCGACCTCCCCCGGCTGCAGCGTCATCAGCACGTCCACGATCCGACGCACCCGCTCCGCGTTCTGGGCAGCGTTCGGACGCGCCCCACCGTCCATTCCCTGCCCAGAACGAGGACGGGTCACGGTGGGATCAGACCTTGTGGATCGCAGCGGCCTGCCGGGTGCCGAATTTTGCGAGCGGCTGGAACCGAACGGCCTGCCCGACGTCGATCGATCGCGTCCCGTCGGCGATCTCGATGACGTGGAACAAAAATGTCGCACCGTCGCCGGCCACCACCGTGCCGAGACCACGGTCATCGGCGAACTCGGTGACGATGCCGTCGATCATCGGGTCAGTGCACGATCTTGCTGATCGGGATCTCCAGCAGGTCGGTGGCGCCCGCCTCCCGGAGTGCCGGGATGAGCAGGTTGATGCCGTTCTTCTCGACCACGGTCTCGATCGCGTAGTCGCCGTTCGCGAGCTGGTTCACGGTCGGTGACTTCGCCGACGGCAGCGCGGCGAGGACCTCGTCGCGCCGCGCTGCGACCACGTTCACCTTGAGCAGCACCTTGCCGCGTGCTTCGAGGGCGCCGTTGAGCAGGGTCATCAGATCGTCCATCGCTCGACGCTTCTCCGGGTCGGCGAACGACTGCCGATTCACGACGACCTCCGTGTAACTCGTGAGGATCGTGTCGATCACCCGCAGGCCGGCGGCGCGCAGTGCCCGACCCGTCTCGGTGATGTCGACCACGCAGTCGGCGATGTCGGGGATCTTGGCCTCACTGGCGCCGTACGAGAGCCGCACGTCGGCGACAACCCCGCGCGCCTCGAAGAACTTCTTGGTCATGACCGGGTACTCCGACGTGACCCGGACGCCGTCTGGCAGATCAGCGACCGACTGCACGTGTGAATCACCGGCGACGGCCACGACCACCCGGACGGGGCTCGACGTGGCTTTCGAGTACTTGAGTTCACCCAGGCTCTCGACGTCGGCACCGGTCTCTTCGACCCAGTCGCGACCGGTGATCCCGAGATCGAACAGCCCTTCCTCGACGTAACCTGCGATCTCCTGCGGGCGCAGGATCCGCACCTCGTCGACGCGTGGGTCGTCGATCGACGCCTTGTAGTCGACCGCCGACGACCGCACGACGCTCAGGTCGGCAGCCTCGAACAGTTCGAACGTGGCTCGTTCCAGCGAGCCTTTCGGGAGGACGAGTCGAAGCACCCGCGCGAGGCTACCGACCGATCGACCACGGTGAGTCGGAGAAACTCAAGTCAGGGCCGGGTTCGATCGATACAGAATCGATGGACCTGCTGCCGAACTCCATGTCGTTTCGCTTCATCGCGACGATCGACGTGCGCGAGGGCGAGCGGGTGCCGTTGTGCTTCACGGGCCGGGTCCGCGTCGCCGAGGCCGGTCGGCTGACCGAGGTGCGCTGGCTCAGCAACGGCGAACTCGACGACCCGGAGCCCCGGATCCCGGCTCTCACCCGGTTCGGTGCGAACGGCCGCACCAAACAGATCCGCCACTACCGGCAGGGTCGTCTCCACGACCCGGCGCCCGGCGTTCCCGCAGTCGTCGGCTCCTTCGCAGACGGCTCGGTCAAGTATCACGAGCTCTACCGGTATGGGCGCCGCCACGACGCCGGCGAGCGAGCCGCGATCACGAAGTGGCGTGCCGACGGATCGGTGCGAACCGAACACCACTACTACGAGGGCCTCCGGATCGAGAGCGTTCGCCGGCGGTTGGCGGGCTGACGCCGATCGAGCCCGGCGGACCGTTCAGTGTTCCGTCGGAGCGCTGTGCAGCAATCGCAGCGCATGCCCGAGTACGTCGATGACAGCGTCGATCTGTTCGATCGCGCCCTTCGGCGACCCCGGAGTGTTGCAGATCAGCGTGCCGCCACGGACGCCGGCGACCCCTCTCGAGAGTCGTCCGAACGGGCTGACCAGGCGCATTGCCTCCGCCAGACCGGGGGCTTCTCGCTCGATCACCGAACGGGTGCCTTCGGGGGTCTGATCCCGCGGTGCGAACCCGGTGCCGCCGGTCGTGACGATCAACCCATCGAACCTCTCGCTCATCACCGTCAACGCCTGCGCGACCTCGTCAGCGCCGTCCTGCGTGACCTGGTGGTCGACGACGTCGAACCCGTGCTCACTGAGGTGGGCGGCGAGGCCGCGACCGCCGGTGTCGTCCCGAGCGCCATGGAACACGCCGTCGCTGACGGTCAGGACCTTGGCGAGCAGGGGTGCGTCATCGCTCATCGCGTGCGACGGTATCGAATCAGCACCATGCCGTCGGTGTCGGCGTCGTGCGGGAGCACCCGCCAGCCGTGGCCGAATCGTCGCCACATGCCTGCCGGCGGCTCACGGTCGTCGACCTCGAACCCGTCGGGCACGGAATGGTCGATGGATTCTGCGGCCGTGAGCGTGCACACGCTGTAGACGAGTCGCCCGTCGGGTCGGACCAGCGGCGCCGAAGCGGCGAGAATCCGCCGCTGGAGGTCGGCGAGTTCGGCGATGTCCGCGACTTGGATCCGCCACCGGGCGTCGGGTCGGCGACGCAGCGCGCCCAGCCCGGAGCACGGGGCGTCGATCAGCACGGCATCGAACGTTCCGTCGTCGAACGGCGGATCGGTCGCGTCGGCAACCGTCGTCTCGATCGCGAGTCCGAGCCGCTGTGCGTTCTGCTCGATCAGCCCGACCCGACGCGCGTTGACGTCAGCGGCGACGACGATCGCGCCCGCGGCGGCGAGCGCCGTCGATTTACCGCCGGGCGCCGCGCATGTGTCGAGGACTCGCTCCCCTGGGGTCGCCTCGACGGCAGCCGCAACCCACTGTGACGAAGCGTCCTGGACGTATCCGTCGTCGCGGACCGTCATCGAGGCCGCTTCGTTCATTCGACTCATTGCGCGCAGGGCGTCGTCGTCGCCGAGTTCGGAGCCGAGCAGTTCGCCGATCCAGTCGGGATAGCTCAGGCGGGCGAACTCCGACGGCCAGACCATGTCGGTCGTCGAGACCTTGCGCAGCACCGCATTGACGAACCCGCGGACGCGTTTGGGGGCCAGACCGACCGTCTCACCCACCGCGGCATGGGGCGGCACCCCGGCGAACTCCAACTGATAGGCACCGAGGCGCAGCAGGGTCCGGGTTGCCGGATCCGGGGCCGAGGTGACGAACCGGTCGACGAGCGCGTCGCACGCACGGCGCATTCGGGTCGTGCCGTACACCAACTCGGTGACGAACCGTCGATCGACCTCCGACAGGCCCGACCTGTCGAGCATCGCACCGAGCACCAGGTTCGCGTATGCGCCGTCGGCATCGACCCGTTTGAGGGCGTCGTATGCAACCTGACGGGCGGAGTCGACTGCGCGGCCGCTCATTCGAAGCGCTCCCCGGCGGTCGGGCGGGCACCGTTTCGCCATGCTGCGGCGTCCATTCGCGGTTTTCCCTCGGGCTGGACGATCGTCGGGACGATCTCCCCGTCGACGACGTCGGCCGCATGGATCTTGAGGCGGGCTCCACGGAATGTCGTCCAGGCGCCCCCGACGCGGATCAGGCGGTCGACGTCGACGACGGGCCGGCCCCAGTCGATCCTGAACTCGGCGGGTTCGAGCTTGGCGGCGTAGGTCGGCGGGCCGGTCTGTGGCTCGGCCGTTCCCAGGCCTGCCGCGAGTGTGTCGATCAGCAGCTGCGAGCTCGATTCCACCAGCCGTCGGCGGAGTGCGTCGGCCGTGGTGGTGTCGTCGATCGGCACCTCGACGCGGGCGTACACGCCACCGGTGTCGAGGCCTTCCTCGACGGCCATGACGCAGACACCGGTCACGCGATCCCCGGCGAGCATCGCCCGCTCCACGGGGGCCGCCCCACGCCAGCGCGGCAGCAGGGAGAAGTGCAGGTTGACCATGGGGAGCGCAGCCAGAACGTGCGGTTGGACGAGACGACCGTAGGCCACCACGATGCCGAGTTCGGCCCCGACCTGTACGGCGTCGTCCACATCGTGCGAGACCGGGATACCGAGTCGCTCGGCTGCGGCCTTCACCGCGCTGGGAGACGTGGCGGCCCCGCGACCTCGCCGCTTGTCGACGCGAGTGACGACGAGCGCCACGTCGTGACCCGCCTCGACGAGTGCCTCCAGGGGCGGCACGGCCATCTCGGGCGTGCCGAGGTACACCAACCTCACTGCAGGCGAAGCCGCCGGAACCGCGACTCGGGCGGCGACGCTGCGGCCGCCGCCTCGTTCTGCAACTGCCTGAACTCCTTGAGCGCTTCCTTGCGCTGCTCGAGTTGCATCCGGTCGAACATCAGGATGCCGTGCAGGTGGTCGAGTTCGTGCTGGTACATCCGGGCCTCGAGCTCGTCGGCCTCACGCTCGACGATCTCCCCGTCGAGGCCGATACCGCGCATCAGCACCGTTTTCGGACGCAGCATCTCGACGTACAGACCGGGAATCGAGAGGCAGCCTTCGTCGTACACCCACTCGCCGTCGGACTCGACGATCTCCGGATTGAAGATCACCTGCCGGGTGCCGTCGAGATCCCAGATGAAGATCTGCTTCTGGACACCGATCTGGGGGGCCGCAAGAGCAATCCCCAGCTCGCTCTCGTACAGCGTGGTGAACATGTCGTCGACGAGGCGAACCAGCTTGCCGTCGACGTCGGTGATCGCGGCCGCCTTGGATTTGAGGACAGGGTCACCGAAGGTGCGGATCGAGTACGGCATGGCGTGGCAGGCTACCTGCGGTGCCGCATTACTTCGACGAATCGCCCGACGCCCGGTCGCACGAGGTCGTCGTCGATGTCGCGCTCGCCGACGTGGCGTTCACCATGGCCACCGATCACGGCGTGTTCTCCCACGGACACGTCGACACCGGAACGGCGCTCCTGCTGCGGGAGGCGCCGGCGCCCGGTTCGGGTGACGTCCTCGACCTGGGGTGTGGCGCCGGCGCGATCGCCCTGACGATGGCGCTGCGTTCGCCGGAGGCGACCGTGTGGGCCGTCGATCCGAACGAGCGGGCTCGGGGACTGACCGAGCGCAATGCCATCCGCAACGGGGTGACGAACATCCGGGTGTGCGCACCCAGCGACGTGCCACAGGACGTCTGCTTCTCGACGATCTGGTCCAACCCGCCCATCAGGGTCGGCAAGCCGGCGCTGCACGACCTGCTGACGGGCTGGCTCGCTCGCCTCGACGACGACGGCTCGGCAGTACTCGTGGTGCAGAAACACCTCGGCGCCGACTCGCTCCAGCGGTGGCTGGGCGCGCAGGGGTTCGACGCCACGCGGCTCGCCAGTCGTGCCGGTTTCAGGCTCATCCACGTCGGTCGCCGCGAACGCGACTGATCGGGTTCGGGGAGCGACGTTCAGCTCTCGGTGATCTTCGACTTGACCTGGGCGAGGGTCGCGTCGTCGATTTCGGTCATCCCGTGATCGTCGGCGGCGTGCTTCGCAACCTGCTGGAGAAGACCGTCCTCGGTGTCGCTCTCGAATGTCGCCTCGCAACCGGGCACGACGTCTCCACATTTCAGATGTTGGCTCATGGATCGACCGTACACCCAGCGGCCACGACATTGGGCGCGTACGGTGTCCCGATGATCGATCTCGACCGGGTTCGGGCCGACACCGTCGGCGTCGACGACATCGTCCACCTCAACAACTGTGGTTCCTCACTCCCTCCCGCCCCGGTGGTGGACGCCCAGGTCGCCTATCTGCGATCGGAGCAGCGTTCGGGAGGCGTCGAAACCGCCGCTGCCCACCAGCGCGAACTCGACGACTTCCACGTCGCAAGCGCAGAGATGCTGGGTTGCGCGCCCGACGAGATCGCATTCCAACCCAACGCCGCCGAAGCGTGGTGGCGGGCCTTCCTGTCGATGCCGCTCAGGCCCGGCGATCGGGTCCTCGCGAGCCGGAGTGAGTACCAGGGCAACGCGTTCGCGCTCATGCAGGCGCGGGCGCGTGGTGTGATCGTCGATGTCGTGCCGCACGATGACGCCGGCGACATCGACCTCGGCGCACTCGAGACCGCGCTCGACCGACCGACGGCACTCGTGTGCCTGACGCAGATCGCGATGAGCAACGGAGCCGTTCAACCTGCGGCTGCGGTCGGGCGACTGTGTCGATCCGCCGGCGTGCCGTTTCTCGTCGATGCCGTGCAGACCGCGGGTCAGCGCCCGATCGATGTCGACGAGATCGGCTGCGACTTCCTGGCCTACACGGGGCGCAAGTTCATGCGTGGTCCCCGCGGGACCGGTGCCCTGTATGCCCGCCGCGACACCGTCGATCGGCTCGGGCCGTCTCCGTTCGTCGACGGTCGATCGGCGACCTGGACGGGTGATGCGACCTGGGAGCACACGGCCGGAGCGGCACGGTTCGAGTGGGGTGAGCGGAGTCACGCTGCTCAGATCGGTCTCGCGGTGGCCACCCGCTACGCCCTCGACATCGGCCTCGATGCGATTGCCGATCGCGTCGTCGCGCTGGCCGCCGGGCTCCGCGATCAGCTGGGCGGGATCGACGGGGTCACCGTCTGCGATCAGGGACGCGACCGTTGCGGCATCGTCACCTTCACCGTCGACGGTGTCGAGGCCGACGAGGTGCGAACAACCCTGTCGACAGCACGGATCAACGTGGGCGCCCCGGCACAGTTCAACGCTCAGTGGGACCTCGGCCGCCGCGAGATCGACGCCGTCGTTCGCGCCGGCATCCACTACTTCAACACCACCGACGAACTGGCCCGACTGGTCGACGGCGTCGCCGACATCGCCCGATCAACCACCCGACCGCGCCGCTGAGGTCATCGGGCGGGGTCGATCGCGATCCGCAGACGCGCCCCTGGCGGACGGGTGCCGGCGTTGATCGCCTGCCCGAGCGTCATCCAGTCGTCGGCACGCGCCACGAACCCCCCATCGGCCGGCACGATGATCAGCCCGTCCGTCGCCGGGATCGACGCCACGAACTCGTCGCTCCCCGCTCCACCGATCTCGCCGTACGCGCCGAACGGCGGGAGGCGCAGCATCTGGCGTCGAGCCCGCTCGACGTCGACCAGGCGACCCGGATCGGCGTGCAGGGCCGCCTGGATCACCTCGTGCGTCGGCATGAACGTCTGGACCAGGATCCTCCCGCCCTGCGCGCGCGACCCGACCAGTCGGGCGGCTCGCACGAGGAGCGCCATCGCCTGCTCCCCTGCCCGGTACCGGGGCGCGAGCACCTCGCGATCGAAGTCGAGGAACGCGACCGTGTCGGCGCGCTCGACTCGGTGGAGCGCAGCCTCGGTCCCGACGTAGACCCCGGCGTGTTCGGGTCGGTCGTCGCCGGCCCCCGTCACGAGGACCGCCGGGCGGTTCGCCGCCGCCTCGAGCTCTTCACGCAGCCTGGTGACGCCGGGCCGAAGGTTCGCGAACCGGCTCGCACCGCACGCCAGACAGACGGGCGGGCGCTGCGACCCACAGCGCAGACAGATCAGGTCGCCGGCATCGTCGAGCATGACGGCCGCATCACAGCGGTCGCAGCGGGTGAGTTCCCTGCACTGGCGGCAAGCCAGGAGCCTGGCCCGACCCGTGGTGTTGCTCACGCACACCACCACCCGCTCGGGGTCGCGCAGGTGCCGGATCAGTTCGGAGGTCACCAGCGACCGCTGCCACGGCTCGTCGTCGGTGCGGTCGATCACGTCGACGATCGGCCACCCGGCCCGCTCGCGGGCGGCCGGCGGCCGGGTCAGCTCACCCCACTCCAAAGCCGTGAGCGTCGGAGCCGGCGACACCATCAGGACGGCGGCTCCGACCCGGCGTGCCCGCTCGACGACGACGTCACGGGCGTGCCAGGTGGGCGAGCCCTCCTCCTGGAGCGCTTCGTCGTGCTCATCGATCACGACCACGGCCGTCAGACCCGGGCACGGCGCCCACGCGGCGGCTCGTGCGCCGACGACGACGTCGACGCCGCCGGCTGCGCTTCCCCAGTCGTGCGGCATGACCGCGACCGAGAGACCGGATCGCCTGAGCCGTGCGCCGAGGATCATCGCCCGGTCGACACTCGGCACGATCGCCAGAGTGGGCCCGGTGGCGACTGCGCTCAGCACCGCGGGCATCGGGTCGCTCGACGGCGGGAGCCGCAGGACGCCGCCCCCGTTCGCGATCATGGCGGTCGACGCCGGTGATCGTGGCTCGACGATCGACCCGGTCCGTCGCGATGTCGGGACTCCGACCACCGCGCGGTCCGGCGACGCAGTCGTCAGGAAGTGACGCAGCCGCCCTGCCCACCGCACGGACGCCCATGCTGCGAGGTCGACGAGCTCTGGCGACGGGCCGATGCCCGACACCGAGGAGATCGGTTTGAGCGCGTCTTCGTCGAGCGCATCAGTCGGGTCGACGGCGACGACCCAGCCGCCGATCCGTCGGCCATGGAGGTCGATCCGCACCCGGGCGCCGACCGAAATCGGAGCAAACTCCTCCGGGACCAGGTAGTCGAACTGCTTGTCGAGACCGGTGACGTTCGGCAGGACCCGGACGACCGTCACCGCATCTTCATGTCGACGGGCGGCGTCGATGGTCAGAGGCCGACGGCGGCCTTGAAGTCGTCGAGCCGGCTCGTCTCCTCCCACGTAAAGCCGGAACGGCCGAAGTGGCCGTAGGCCGCCGACCGCTGATACCCGGGCTTCTTGAGATCGAGATCGCGCACGATCGCGCCCGGCCGCAGATCGAACACCTCATCGACCGCCGACTGGATCGCCGCCACGTCGACGTGATTGGTACCGAACGTCTCCACGAACACACTCATCGGATGGGCGACACCGATCGCGTACGCGACCTGGAGTTCGCACCGGTCGGCGGCGCCGCTCGCCACGATGTGCTTGGCGACCCAGCGGGTCGCGTACGCAGCCGACCGGTCGACCTTCGACGGGTCCTTACCCGAGAACGCGCCACCACCGTGGCGACCCATGCCGCCGTACGTGTCGACGATGATCTTGCGACCCGTCAGGCCGCAGTCGCCCTGCGGGCCACCGATCACGAACGTCCCGGTGGGGTTGATCCAGATGTCGTAGTCGTCGTCGGCGAACTGTTCGGGGATCGTCGGGCGGATCACCTGTTCGATCAGGTCCGGCCGGATCACCGTGTCGCGATCGATGCCATCCTGGTGCTGGGTGGAGATCAGCACACTCTTGACGCCGATCGGCCGGCCGTCCTCGTATTCGTAGGTGACCTGGGTCTTGCCGTCGGGGCGGAGGTACGGCAGCTGGCCGGACTTGCGGACCTCGGCGAGCCGCTCGGCCAACCGGTGCGCCGTCCAGATCGGCAACGGCATCAGGTCGTCGGTCTCGTTGCAGGCGAAGCCGAACATCATGCCCTGATCGCCGGCACCCTGCTCGTTGAGGAGGTCTTCGCCGGCCTTGCCCGCCCGAACCTCTTCTGACGTGTTGACACCCTGTGCGATGTCGGGGCTCTGCTCGTCGATCGAGACGATCACGCCGCACGTGTTGCCGTCGAACCCATAGGACGCGTTGTCGTAGCCGATCGCGTTGATCGTCTCGCGGGCGATCTTGGGGATCTCGACGTAGGCGGTGGTGCTGATCTCGCCGGCGATCACGCACAGTCCGGTCGTGACCATCGTCTCGCAGGCGACGCGACCGTCGGGGTCCTTCTCGAGGATTGCGTCGAGGATGGAATCACTGATCTGGTCAGCCATCTTGTCGGGGTGACCCTCGGTCACGCTCTCAGAACTGAATGTCCAACGAGCCACTGGCTCCTCCTTGTTTCGTGTCAGTCGGTGCGCTCGGCCGCTTCGCGGATCGAGACGACGTGGTCGAACACAGCGGCCGCAATCGTACGTTTGTCTGCCAGCGGCACCACCTCTGTGGATAAATCTGCCTCGAAGATCGTGACCGCGTTCGTGTCGTGACGGAAGCCCGTTCCCGGTGCGGCCACGTCGTTCGCCACGATCAGGTCGAGTCGCTTGGCAGCTAGTTTGCGCTGGGCGTTGGCTTCGAGATCATCGGTCTCGGCGGCGAACCCGACCAGGATCTGACCGGCTGGTTTGCGCTCACCCAGAGCCGCCAGGATGTCAGGGGTGGGTTCGAGCACGATCTGGGGTACCCCATCGCGCTTCTTCAGCTTGTTCCCCGCCACGGTCACCGGTCGGAAATCGGCGACGGCGGCGGCCATGATCACGACGTCGCTCGCCGGTGCCAGTGACTCCAGCGCGTCCTGCATCTGTGCAGCAGTCTCGACCGTCACGACCGTGACACCGCAAGGGGGCGGCAGGTCGACGGTGGACACCAGCGTCACCGATGCGCCGCGAGCGACGGCCTCGGCGGCCAGCGCGTACCCCTGCTTCCCCGAGCTCCGGTTGGCGATCACGCGGACGGCGTCGATCGGCTCACGCGTCCCGCCGGCCGAGATCAGGACTGCGGTCCCCGCGAGATCCCCCTCGGTGAACAACCGGCCGACGGCAGCCACGATCGATTCGGGCGACGCCAATCGCCCGGTGCCGACATCGCCGCCGGCGAGACGGCCCGACTCGGGTTCGACGATGTGCACGCCACGCCCCCGCAGGACGTCGATGTTGTCCACCACGGCGGGGTTCTCCCACATCTCGGTGTGCATCGCCGGGCAGATCATCACCGGGGCCCGGCTCGCGAGCAGGACGTTGGTGAGCAGGTCGGTCGACAGCCCCATCCGGTAGGCGGCGATGATCCGAGCGGTCGCAGGCGCGACCAGGATCAGATCGGCGCCCTGGCCGAGGTCGGTGTGCGGGATCGGCGTGACCGGATCGTCCCACAATCGTGTGCGCACGGGCTCGCTCGCCAGTGCGGACAGCGTGGTCGCTCCGAGGAAGCGTTGCGCCCCCTCGGTCATCACCGGCACCACGTGTGCGCCGGCGTCGACGAGTCGACGACTGATCTCGACGGCCTTGTAGGCAGCGATGCCCCCGGTCACGCCGAGGACGATGCGCTTGCCGGCCAGCACGAGATCAGCGAGCCTGCTCGGGCCGGACCACGATCAGGCGTCGGCGTCGGCGTCGAGGTCGCCCTCGGGCAGGTCGGTCGACACCGCGGGCTCGACCGGAGCCGCCGTCTGCACGATCTTGTTGACCGAGATCTCCTCGAACGCGATGCTCAACGGCTTGCGAGCCGTCGACGACACCTGCGGCGGCACCATGTGACCGAGCCCGTCGCCGAGCTGATTGAAGTAGGAGTTGATGTTGCGGGCCCGACGGGCAGCGAGCGTGACCAGGCTGAACTTGGAATCGACACGCCCCAGCAGGCCCTCGATCGCCGGGGTCATCATGGTTTCGTGGCTGTTGGCCATTTGGTCAGCTCCTCAGTGGTGCGATTTGCAGCCAGACAAGCTTACCGGCTGCGTTCGCGCTTGATGATGTCCATCATCTCGCCGACGGTGCGGTCGAGTTGATCGTTGACGACGACGTGATCGGCCGCCGCGCGGCCGATCGGCTCTTCGATCTCGGCCTTGCGCAGCCTGGCCTGCACCTTGTCGCCCGGGTCGCCGCGCCCGCGCAGGCGACGCTCCTGCTCCTCGCGCGATGGCGGGACGACGAAGATCAGGACAGCGTCGGGATACTGCTGTTTGACCTGCTGCGCGCCGTCGAGTTCGATCTCAAGCACGATGTCGGGCGACGCGACGTCGTCGATCCGTTCGGGGCGGGGCGTGCCGTAGTAGTTGCCCAGGAACTCGGTCCATTCGAGGAAGCCGCCACGCTCGATGTGGGTCTCGAACTCCTCGGGGCTCGTGAACACGTAGGCATCGGGGGATTCGTGGTCGCGACGGGCCCTCGTCGTCCACGAACGACTCAGCCACAGATCGGTGTCTCGAAGGACCAGCGCGTCGACGATCGTTCCCTTCCCGACGCCCCCGGGGCCGGAGACGACGATGATGAGACGGTCAGGAGTCAAGCTTGCTCAGCAACGACGACCGCTGCTGGGCACCCAGACCCTGCACACGACGGTTGTCGGCGATGCCGACGTCGGTCATCAGGTCACGTGCTTTCTTCTTCCCGATGCCGGGAAGTGATTCCAGCATCGAGACGACCTTGAGCTTGCCAACGTTCGGGTCGTCCGAGTCGAGCGCTTCAGCGAGGCTCATCGAGCCCATCTTCAGACGCGACTTGATGTCGGCCCGTGCTGCTCGCGCCTCGGCGGCCTTCGCGAGGGCTGCCATCCGTTGCTCTGGAGTCAACTGCGGAGGTGTTGCCATGCCGTCAAACTACCGCGTTGAAGTCCGCGACACGCGCCATGTGGCGCGCGGCGGCGGATGTCACGATCTCGTCGGCGACCCGGGCGCAGGCGCGGGGATCGGCGAACGATGCCGTGCCGACCTGGACAGCGTTCGCACCGGCCAGGAGCAGCTCGATCGCCGACCAACCGTCGGCGACGCCGCCGACGCCGACGATCGCGAGATCGGGGATCGCGCGCCGGACGTCGTGCACTGCGCGGACCGCCACCGGATGGATCGCCCGGCCCGACAACCCGCCGCCCCCGTTTCCGAGCGACGGCTTCATGGTCGCCGGGTCGTACGCCAACCCCAGCAGCGTGTTGATCAGGGTCACCGCTTCCGCGCCGGCCTCGCGGCAGGCAGCGGCGACCTCGACGATGCGGTCGGTGTTCGCGCTCAGCTTGGCCCAGCGCGGCCGGTTGCATCCGGCGGTGGCGGCGATCACCTCGGCCGACAGCTCGGCGTCGTGGGCGAAGATCGCACCCCGACCCTCGAGGTTCGGGCACGAGAGGTTGACCTCGACTGCGACGACGCCGGCAGGGGCATCGGCGAGCAGGTCGGCTGCCCTGCGGTAGTCATCCACCGAACGGCCCCAGATGCTGCACACCACGGTTGCACCGGTGTCGAGGAGGCCGGGCAGGGTGTTCGTCAGCCAGTGCTCGATGCCGGGCCCCTGGAGGCCGACGGCATTCAACATGCCCAGCGGCGTCGGGTGCACCCGCGGCGGCGGATTGCCGGCCCATTCGTAGGCCGCGATCGACTTGGTGACGACCGCGCCGATCGTCGACAGGTCGAAGTACGGCGCGAACTCGCTGCCGTACCCGGCCGTCCCGGACGCGGTCATCACCGCATGCCGCAACTCCAACGACCCCACCGTCACCCGAGTGTCCACCGAACGGAGGGGCGCAGACCGGATCGTCATGGCGGCGGGCCGGCGGGGATCTGACCCCCTCCGGCGTGGTATTCCTGCAGGCTCTTGACGGGGAGTTGGTCGGGTGATTCGCCGAGGCCCTGGGCTGCGGCGAGGCCGGCGCTGACCGTCGTCACGCAACTCACACGATGCAGGCTGGCTGCCTTGCGGATGTGTTCGCCGTCGCTGCGCCCGACCGAACCACGCGGCGTGTTCACCACGAACACGATCGTGCCGTCGGCGATCAGGTCGACCGCCGTCTTGCCGGTGGATTCGTCGGCGTCCTGCACCTTGCCGAGTATCTGATCGACCACGACGCCGAACCGGGCGAGGTAGTCGGCGGTGCCACGCGTGGCGACGAGACCGAGGCCACGCTCACGCATCCGCTGGGCGACGACGAGACCTGCCGGTTTGTCCTGGTCGTTGAGCGAGAGGAACACCGTGCCCTCCGTCGGTAGGCCGTTCCCCGCCGCCAACTCGGCCTTGAAGAACGCCCGGCCGAACGTCGAGTCGATACCCATCACCTCGCCGGTGGACCGCATCTCCGGCCCGAGCGCCGGGTCGACCTCCGGGAACCGGTTGAACGGGAGCACGGCTTCCTTGACCGCGACATGACCCTCGATGGGGTCACCGAGCAAGCCCTCGGCGCGAAGCTCGGCCAATGTCGCGCCGAGCATCACCCGCGTGGCGACCTTCGCGAGTGGGATCCCACGGGCCTTGGCGACGAACGGAACGGTCCGACTCGCACGCGGGTTGGCCTCGATCACGTACACCGCGGTACCGACCACCGCGTACTGCACGTTGATCAGACCGCGCACGTCGAGCCGGTTGGCGATCGACGTCGTGTAGGCCGTGATCACGCCGATGACCCAGTCGGGCAGCGTCTGGGGCGGAATCGCACACGCCGAGTCACCCGAGTGGACGCCGGCCTCCTCCACGTGCTCCATGACCCCGCCGATCAGGACCTCGCCCGTGTGATCACGGATCGCGTCGACGTCGACCTCGGTGGCGCTCGCGAGGAACCGGTCGATCAGCACCGGCCGCTCGGCCGAGAGACCGCCCTCCTTGCCGAGACTGCCGATCCCGCTCAGCTCGGCCATCGCCCGCGCCAGATGGTTGCGGTCGTGGACGATCTGCATCGCGCGGCCGCCGAGGACATAGCTCGGCCGAACGAGGACCGGGAAGCCGATCTCGTCGGTGATCGCGAGGGCCTGCTCGACGTCGACCGCGGTCCCGCCAGGTGGCTGCGGGATCAACAGCTCGTCGCAGAGCTGATTCCACTTCTCACGGTCCTCGGCGTCGTCGATCGACTGCGCCGACGTGCCGGCGACCAGTTCCGGCGGGATCTCACCGGCGAGCTTGAGCGGTGTCTGCCCGCCGAGCGACACGATCACCCTGTACGGCTGCTCCGCGTCGATCACGTTGAGGACGTCTTCTTTCGTGAGCGGCTCGAAGTACAGCCGATCACTGGTGTCGTAATCGGTCGACACCGTTTCGGGGTTGCAGTTCACCATGATCGTCTCGAACCCCGCCTCGCGGAGCGCAAAACTGGCGTGCACGCAGCAGTAGTCGAACTCGATCCCCTGACCGATCCGGTTCGGGCCGGAGCCGAGGATCACGACCTTCTTGCGGTCCGACGGGCGGACCTCGTTCTCGTCCTCGTAGGTCGAGTAGTGATAGGGCGTCTCGGCGTCGAACTCTGCCGAGCACGTGTCGACGGTCTTGTAGGTCGGGATCACGCCGGCGGCGATCCGGGCTTCACGGACGGCCGTCTCGGGCACGCCCCACAGGTGAGCGAGTTGGGCGTCCGCGAAACCCAGCCGTTTCGCACGCTTCCACGCCCGGACCGTCATCTCCGCGATCGACAGCCCGGCGAGCACGTGATGCTCTTCGGTGATGATCTGCATCTGGTCGAGGAACCACGGATCGATCCGACAGGCGGCGTGGATCGCCTCGACCGACACACCGCGATGGAGCAGTTCGCCGACCTGGAACAGACGCTCGGGCGTCGGAATCGCGATCGCCGCCAGCAGATCGTCGTCGGTCGACGTGGCGTGGTGGTCGCCCGCCGGGTCGCAGTTGAGACCCATCCGGCCCTGCTCCAGCGAGCGAAGACCTTTCTGGAGACTCTCGGGGAACGTGCGCCCGATCGACATCGCCTCGCCGACCGACTGCATCTGGGTGCCGAGCACCCCGGTCGTGCCGGGCAACTTCTCGAACGCCCATCGGGGAATCTTCGTCACGACGTAGTCGATCGTCGGCTCGAAGCTCGCCGGCGTCGCCTTCGTGATGTCGTTGGGGATCTCGTCGAGCGTGTAGCCGACGGCGAGCTTGGCCGCGATCTTCGCGATCGGGAACCCGGTCGCCTTCGACGCGAGCGCCGACGAGCGGGACACCCGCGGGTTCATCTCGATCACGACCTGGCGGCCGGTGTCGGGGTCGACGGCGAACTGGACGTTCGACCCGCCGGTCTCGACGCCGACCCGTCGGATGCACGCGAGCGCGGAGTCGCGCATCTCCTGGTACTCGACGTCGGTCAGGGTCTGCTGCGGGGCGACGGTGATCGAGTCACCCGTGTGCACGCCCATCGGATCGATGTTCTCGATCGAACAGATGATGACGCAGTTGTCGGCGCGATCGCGCATGACCTCGAGTTCGTACTCCTTCCAGCCGGCGATCGACTCCTCGATCAGGATCTCCCTGATCGGGCTGGCGTCGAGCCCGGTCGCGGCCAGCCGTTCGAACTCCTCCGGCGTGCTGGCGATCCCCGTACCGCGACCCCCAAGGATGTACGCGGGGCGGATGATGATCGGCAGACCGATCTCGGCGACCACCGAACGAGCGTCGTCCATGTTGTGGGCGACACCCGAGCGCGGGACCGCGAGCCCGATCTCGATCATCGCCTCCTTGAACCGCCAGCGGTCTTCGGCCGTGGCGATCGCCTCGGCGTTCGCGCCGATCATCTCGGGCGTCCCCGGCACTCCGATCAGGCCGCGCTCGAACAGTTCCATCGCAACGTTCAGGCCCGTCTGGCCGCCGAGTGTCGGCAGCACGGCGTCCGGCTGCTCGCGCTCGATGATCGATGCGAGCACCTCCCAGGTGAGCGGCTCCACATAGGTGGCGTCCGCGAAGTCCGGGTCGGTCATGATCGTCGCCGGGTTGGAGTTGGCGAGGATCACCCGATACCCCTCCTCGCGCAGGACCCGACACGCCTGGGTGCCCGAATAGTCGAACTCGCAGGCCTGCCCGATCACGATCGGCCCGGAGCCGATGATCAAGATGGAGTGCAGGTCGTCACGGCGGGGCATCGTTCAGCCCGTCCCTGTCATGAGCGCATCGAACTGGTCGAACAGGTACCGGCTGTCGTGCGGGCCGGGGGCCGCTTCTGGGTGGTGCTGCACGCCGAAGCAGCGCTCGCCCACCACCTCGAGCCCTTCGCACACACCGTCGTTGAGGTTCACGTGGGTCATCTGCACCGCTGTGTCGAGGTCGGCGAACGAATCGGCATCGACCGCGAAATTGTGGTTCTGGCTGGTGATCTCGATCGTGGAGGTCGCCAGGTTCTTGACCGGATGATTCGCCCCGTGGTGACCGAACGGCAACTTGACCGTACCGGCACCGAGCGCCAACCCGAGCAGCTGATGGCCCAGGCAGATCCCGAACACCGGGACGTTCCCGATCAGGTTCGCGACCTCGTCGACCGCGTATCGGACCATCGCAGGGTCGCCGGGACCGTTTGACAGGAACACGCCCGCCGGATCACGGGCCAGCACGTCGGCCGCCGACTCACTCGCCGGCACGACCTCGACCCTGCCGATCTGTTCCAGCTGACGGACGATGTTCGTCTTGATGCCGAAGTCGTAGGCGACGATCAGCCGCGAGCCGTCTCCGGACGTGTACGGACGGTCCGTGGTGACCTGGGCGACGAGATCGACGCCGTCGGTGCCCGGCTCGGCCGCCGCTGCGGCGCGCAGGGAGTCCTCGGACGCGTCGCCGAACGCAGCCGGCATCGCCCCGGTGTCCCGGATGATCCGGGTCAGACGGCGGGTGTCGATGCCGCCGATGCCGGGGATGCCGTGTCGTTCGAGCAGTTGCTGGAGATGGCCTTCGGATCGGTGATTGCTCGGTCGGCGTGCAAGGTCGCGGACGACGACCCCGCGGCAGAACGCCGAGCGGGACTCGGCGTCGGCGGCGTTGACGCCGTAGTTCCCGATGTGGGGGTACGTGAAGGAGATGATCTGGCCGGCGTAGCTCGGATCGGTGATGATCTCCTGGTAGCCGGACAGGGCCGTGTTGAACACCACCTCACCGGTCGCGATCCCGCCGGGGGCGGCCGCGCCGATCAACTCGCCCTCGAACACGCTGCCGTCGGCCAGGACGAGCTGGCCCTCACGGATGCTCATGTCGCACCTGCTGAACGGGTCGCGACGGGTTCGACGCGTCGCTCACATCTCTTGGCGCGGTTCACGTTTCCTCCCTCATCGTGCACGCTCCAAGCCTCGCTGGCGCTCGGCGTCGCTTTCTCAGGGCGGGGTGCCTCGTGCTCGCAGGTCGCATCACGTTCTTTCTCGGTTGGCTGGCGCAGCTGCATGATCATGCTTGTTCTGGAATGACTATACATTTTCATCGTGTCGCTGTGCCATCGATCACGGTGGGAGTTCCATTCAGGATCGTGTGTTTCACTTTGCCTCTGAGGTCGATGCCGGTGAAGGGGGTGTTGCGGCTCTTGCTGGCCAGGGTGGCTGGTTGGACCTGCCAGCGGTGGTCGGGGTCGAAGACGGTGAGGTTGGCGGGTTCACCTGGCGCGATCGGGCGGCCGTGGCGGTCGGCGACGCCGGCGATCGCAGCCGGCTTCCACGAGAGCGCGGCGATGACGTCGACGAGCGGCATGTCGAGGTGGGCGAGGCTCACACCGAGCGCGGTCTCGAGCCCGAGCATGCCGGGCGGTGCCTGATCGAGCGGGCGTTCCTTGGTGTCGGAGGCGTGTGGGGCGTGGTCGGTGGCGATCGCGTCGATCGTGCCGTCGGCGAGGCCGGCGCGGACGGCCTCGACGTCGGCCATCGTCCGCAGTGGCGGGTTGACTTTGAACAGCGGGCTGTACCCGGCGAGCAACTCGTCGGTGAGGCTGATGTGGTGCGGCGTCGCCTCGGCCGTGACCGCCAGCCCGTCGGCTTTCGCGGCCCTGACCAGATCGACGCTGCGCGCCGTCGACAGGTGCAGGATGTGCACCGGGGCACCGGTGATCCGCACGAGTTCGATGTCGCGGTGGACCATCAGCTCCTCGGCGATCGCCGGCCACCCGGGCAGTCCGAGCGTCGAGCAGCACTCTCCCTCGTGCATGACCGCACCTTCGGTGAGGCGCTTGACCTCGCAGTGCTGGGCGAGGACGATGCCGTGCCCGTCGTGGCCCAGGTCGGCGGCGTACTCCAGGGCCCGGCGCATCAGGAGCGGATCCTGGACCCCGTCGCCGTCGTCGGTGAACAGGTGGACGCCGGCGGCTGCCAGTTCGCCCAGTGGCGACAGCTGCTGCCCGAGGCGGCCGATCGTGATCGAACCCGATGGTCGCACGTCGCAGAGCCCGGCCAGCTCGCCCTGGCGGCGGACGAACTCGACCACGCTGACGGAATCCTGCGTCGGGTCGGTGTTGGGCATCGCGACGACGCACGTGTACCCACCCAGCGCGGCTGCGCGCGAGCCGGTCTCGATCGTCTCGGCTTCCTCCCGACCCGGCTCGCGGAGGTGGGCGTGCAGATCGACAAACCCCGAGGTGACGACACACCCCGCAGCCTCGAGCAGGCGGTCGGCGTCGGTGGCGTCGATCGCGTCGCCGACGTCGACGACGACCCCGTCACGCACCCGCACGTCGTGACGCCGTTCGCCGGCCTGGTCGACCACGGTGCCGCCTCGGATCAGGATCTCCTCGCTCATTCGCTCTCCTCCAGATTGCTGCCGGACCCGAGCAGCTCGAACAGCACCGCCATCCGAACCGCGATCCCGTTCGTGACCTGCTGGGTGATCACCGCACCCGGCAGCTCGGCAGGGTCGACGGCCATCTCGACCCCCCGGTTCATGGGGCCCGGGTGCATCACCAGTGCGTGTTCGGGCAGGCGCGCGGCACGGGCCGGTGTCAACCCGAACCGACTGGTGTACTCCCGCAGCGACGGCACCAGTGACTCGGTCATCCGCTCCTGCTGCATGCGCAGCAGATACAGCACGTCGATGTCGTCGATCACCGCGTCGAGATCGCTCACCACCGGGACCTCGATCGATGGCGGGAGCAGCGTGCGCGGCGCGACCACGGTGACGTCGGCGCCGAGCAGTCCGAACGCCCGGATGTCGCTGCGGGCGACACGGCTGTGCTTGATGTCCCCGACGATCGCGATCCGGAGGCCGTCGAAACTCTCCGGACGGTTGAGTGCGGTCCTGATCGTGTAGCAGTCGAGCAACGCCTGTGTCGGGTGGGCGTGCCAGCCGTCGCCGGCGTTGACCACACTCGCCGTGGTCCACTGTGAAACCTGCCACGGCACGCCGCTCGAACCGTGCCGGATCACGAATGCGTCGACCCCCATCGCGCCGATCGTCTCGATCGTGTCGCGCAGACTCTCTCCCTTGTTCACGCTCGACTGCGAAACCGCGAAGTTCATCGTGTCGGCCGACAACCGCTTCGCCGCGGTCTCGAAACTGAGCCGAGTACGCGTCGAGTCCTCGAAGAACACGTTGCACACCGTCTTGCCACGCAGCGCCGGGACTTTCGGGTTGGGGCGACGGTTGACCTCGGCCATGTGATCGGCCAGGTCGAGCAGTCGCACCAATCCGTCGACCCCCACTTCGTCGATCGAGCGGAAATGCTTCACGAATCCCCCACCGCTTTCGTTCTGGGCGGGGTTTGGACGCCCACAGCAGTCCACACCCTGCCCAGAACGAGAGAGGGGATCATGAGATCGTCACGCCGTCGGCGGTTGCGACGACCTCGTCGGTCAGGGCGGTCGGCAGGTTCTTGCCGACGAAGTCCGGCCGGATCGGAAGTTCTCGATGGCCACGGTCGACGAGGACGGCCAGCTGCACGGCGTTCGGGCGGCCGTAGTCGGTGATCGCGTCGAGAGCCGCCTTCACGGTGCGGCCGGTGAACAGCACGTCGTCGACCAGCACGACCGATGCGGCGCCGATGTCGAAGCTCACGTCGCTGACACTGCCCGGCGAGACGGGCCGGAGCCCGATGTCGTCCCGGTACAGCGAGGCGTCGATCGAACCGACGGGGACGGGTCGCTCGATGCGGGCGATCTCGGCGCCGAGGGCTTCGGCCAACCAGACGCCACCGCGCTGCAAGCCGATCACGACGACGCCGTCGAGGCCGCGGTTGCGTTCGATGATCTCGTGCGCCATGCGGGTCACGGCCCGGCGCACGTCATCGGGTCCGAGGACCAGGTTCGCGTTCGTCACGTTGTCTCCTGCCGTGTGAGCCTCACAGAACCCACTTCACGGTCGGACGTCGAACCTAGCGCGACGAACCGTCAGTCGCGCGCCGGAGGGTCGAGGATGTCTCCACAGCGGTGATTCAAGGCGCGGATCACGCGGTCCTCGCGATGCCAACCGAGCAGGCTCACCGTCGCGGTGGCGAGTGCGAAGCGACGGCCCTCGATCGCCGGGAGACCGCACCAGCGGGCAATCAGGATCGCGAGCAGATGGCCGTGGGCGAAGGCGACGCCGATCCCGTCGCCGACCTCGCGGTCGAACCGCGCGATGAACTCGTCGGCCCTGCACCCGACGTGATCGACGGTCTCGCCGTCGACGATGTCATGCGTCCAGACCGACCAGCATTCGATCCGCTCGCGGATCTGGCGTGTGGTCTCCCCCTCGTAGATCCCGTAGTCCCACTCGAGCAGTGACTCGTCCTCGATCGGGTCGGACGACGGTTCCACCAGGTCCGCGGTCTCGCGTGCGCGCGACAGGGGGCTGGCGTACACCCGGTCGACGGACCATCCAGCGAGGGTGCGCGCAGCGGCGAGGGCTTCGTCGCGCCCCTGCTGGGTGAGCGGAATGTCCGTTCGCCCGGTGTGCCGCCCCGTCCGGGACCACTCGGTCTCGCCGTGACGGATGACGAGCAGCTGTGACCCCGGCATGGTTGCAACGTACTCAGCGGCGGGTGGGCAGTGCACAGCCGGTGAAGTCGGGTGACGTCGAGTCGGCACCGTCCGACAGGGCACCGGGTTCGTCGACGAGCACCGCCTCGTCGCCGGCGTCCACGGCCACGGCACCGACGATGACCCCGTCGACGACCACGACCGCAGACCGCGCCCCGACGACGATCGATGCGGCCACGGGGTCCGTTCCGACGCCGACGGGAACCGAGTACCCGGCAAACCCGATGCGGTTCGACTCGGCGGCGATCGTCCCGTCAGCCGACGCCGACAGGACGATCGACGCCGACGGCGGGTCGTTCGGGATGCGACCGAACTCGACCGTGAGGGGTTCGTCGAGCAAGGCAGTCGGGTCGAGTGTCGCGTCGATCCGACGGCAGCCCTCCGGCGCGACCACGACGCTCGGCGGATCGAGATCGAACGGTTCGGAGGTCGCGACCGGGGTGGACAGCCAGCGGGCGAGGTCGTTGCGGTAGGACAGCGACAGCGACCCGTCGTCGAAGACTTCCGAGAAGTCTCGGGCAACGCGAACTTCGAATGGCGTGCCTGGTTCGACGGGGTTGGTCGCCTCGACGATGAATGCCGTCGGGGCCGTCCGGTCGAGGTCGGCTTCGAACTGGTCCCACGTGCCGGGCAGGACGTACTCGGGCCCGGTTCGGCCGAGGTAGATCTCCCCGAGCAGGAACGACTTCCAGATGTACCGGGTCGCGGACACCCGGTCGAAGTTCAGATAGGGCCACGGAACGCTCGTCCACATCAGGAGCGGATCATCGCCGACCGAGACGAGATCGAGGGATGCGGCAACGACGCGGGTGCGCCCGTCGATCCCGGCGTCGCGCCGAGCGACGAGATCGTCGACCGACGTCACGTGCGACGCAGCATCCACGCCGAGGTCGAACGGCGCACGGCCACCCACGAACACGGTGACGATCGTGATCACGAGCGGGAGCAGCGCGAGGGACGGACGGCGCCCGAACACCGTGGGCCACCGTCGGCCGACATCTCCCACGAGGGTGGCGATCATCATGATCGTCGGGGCTGCGAGGACCACGAAGTAGTGCGACGAGTACCGCTGGCTGAGGACGAGCTCGATCCAAGCGGTGATGAACCAGCCGCCCGCCAGCAGCCGGGTCGACCGGTCGGCACCGTCGAGATCCCGCCACTTGACCGCGGTCGCGACCAACCACACCTGGATCAGGACCGCCAGGGCTGGACGGTCCCGGTAATACTCGAAGATGTTGTTCCATCCGAGGTCGAGCTGGCTCCCGAGACTGCGCCCCGTGCCCGTGCTCATGGATCGCGCGTACACCCACCAGCCATCGACGAACGGTCGCCACGAGCCAGTCGCGGCGTAGTACACGGGCGCCGAGAGCAACGCAGCCGCCGCTGCGAGGGGCATTTCCAACCACGCGGGCCACCGCGAACCCCGGTCGCGTCGTCGTGTCCACATCGCCCAGATCAGAACCGGCGTCGCGGTGAAGCACGCCGTGAACAGGGTCTGGACGGCGAGTCCGACGCTGACGCCGACCACGACGACGGCTGCGATCCGCCGAGGGTGTGACGTCCACGCCGAGTCGTGCGCGGAGACGACGAATGCGATCGCCAGCAGCGCAACCGTGATATTCCTGGCGTACAGGACCCCGGCATAGTCTGCGTTCGACAGCGTCAGGTGGACGACCGCCATGGCTGCGACCGACGCCGCGAGCACGGTCGGTGCACCCGACCGGATCGCGAACACCGCGGCCGCCATGCCGACGCACGACGCGGCGACGAGTGCGAAGACTCCGATCACGAACCAGAAGCCGCCATCGCCTCCCAGGCGTCCTGCGATCTCGTAGATGAACGGTTCGAGCGGGCCCTTGTTGTGGATCCCGTTCTCGTAGTACGACCCTCCGTACCGCATCGTCCGCTCCACGATCAACCTGATGTACTGGGGGTCGTAGTCCGCTCCGCTCGTCTCCATGCGGAACACGGCGACGACTGCCACCAGCACCAGCGATGCCGCCGTCACCGGCACGTACCACCGCCGCGTCCACGACGACCGACGGACGAGCGCAAGATATCCGTCGGCGATCACATCGAGTGCCCGATCGAGTCGCTCAGCCATCGGTCGCCCGCCGCTTGACGATCGCCGTGTCAATCGCGGTCGCGCCGACGACCACGACGACGACCGAGAACCGGAGCATCGGACCGGCCAGGTGACGTCCGACCTCGACGGCGTCGGCAACGTAGGAGAGGTACAGATCGGCGATGACGGGGACGAACAGGAACAGCGAGAACCACGCCGAGGTTCGGCGTCGCACCCAGAGCACGGCGATGCCGGACACCGCCACGAGACCCCAGAGGTACATCGAGGTCGGTGAACCGGCGGGATCGATCGGGCCGAGCGGCCGCTCCGGGAAGTCATCGGCAACATGGAACGTGTCGTAGGCGACCAGGTCGTTCGACGTGTACGCGGGCAGCTCTCGCTGCCAACGGTCGAGATACCAGGGGGCCTTCACGACGAAGGAGGCAGCCGCCGCGATTCGACCCTTCCGACTGACCCAGTCTCGGAATCCGTCGAGATCGGGAGACGACAGCATCGCCTCACCGTCGGCCCAGGCGTCCGAGCCGGAGCGGGCCGAGAGTGCGGACGAGAGCGGCATCCCGCGTGCCTCCATCCAGGCCGACATCTCCGGGTCGGGTAGCCACCGCAGGCCGACGTTGTTGTGGAAGCTGGTCTCACCTCGGTCGGAAGCGATCTGGGCCGTCACCGAGTACGCGCCGACCACCACCACGGCCGCCAGGGCAATCGACAGGAGCCTTCTTCGCTGGTTGGTGTCGCGCCGCTCCATCACAATGATCGCAACGAACGCCGGAGCGGCCACGGCGAGCAGGCTGACCGCATTCGCATCGCGCACCAGCATCCAGGCGATCGTGAGCAGCGTGGCTGCCCCGATTCGAAATCGGGTCGGGTCGTCCCACCATCTCCACCAGGCAGCGACGCTGCCGACGGCCAATGTCGCCGACAGCGATTCGGTGAGCAGGGCGGTATTCCAGAAGATCCAGCGCGTCTCGATCGCGATCGCGACGGTCAGCACCAGGGCAATGATCGCGACGGTGCGAGAACGGATCATCACCGTGATCGTCGACATCAGCCAACCCCAGGCGAACACGGCGAGCAGGGTCTGCGAGACGATCACGGCCCGCGGTGAGGGGCCGACCAGCCAGATCAAGAACGGGTACGTCGGCGGCCGCCGTCCGAACCAGAACTCCCACGACGTCAGGCCCGATGCGGCAGCGGCCAGGTAGGAGGACGAATCCGGGAACGCGGCCGGGAAACCCGTTGTCCAGGCAGGGCCGAGCAGCCGGAGCAGCACGCCGGCGGCCCCGATGCACACGACGTACCGGCCGATTCCGATCGAGTCCGAGTTCGGTGGATCGGCGCGCTCGACGTGATCGACCGTCGGCTCGTTCCGGGCGTAGCTCGCCAACTGATCCGGCCGCACCGGGGTCAGGGTAGTTGCCTGCTGTGCCGTGGCGGCGTTCAGGCGCGGACGTCGGCGGCGACGGCTGCCAGCACGCCGTTGACGAACCGGCCGGAGTCGTCGGTCGAGAAGCGCTTGGCCAACTCCACCGCTTCGTTCAGGACGACCGCCGTCGGGACGTCCGGGCGTTCGAGCAGTTCGAACACCCCGAGCCGCATCACGTTCAGGTCCAGCACGGGCATGCGGGCGAGCGTCCAGCCCTTGGCGCGCTGCTGGATGTGCTCATCCAGGGTCGCCAGCATGCCGCCGACGCCCAGCACCAGCTCCTGGGTGAGTTGATCGGGTTCGATGACCTGGAGTTCGATCGTCGCCGACGGCTCGATCGCCTTCGAGTGCGCCTCGTAGAGTAGGTAGAGCGCTCGTTCTCGGGCGTCTGAACGCTCGTCGGGACGCAGCATCTCAGACGCGCGTCATGTAGTCGCCGGTGCGGGTGTCGACCCGGATCTTCTCGCCGAGTTCGATGAACAGCGGCACCTGGACGACCTTGCCGGTCTCCAAGGTTGCCGGCTTGCGGGCACCGCTGACGCGGTCGCCCTGGACGCCGGGTTCGGTCTCGGCGATCGTCAGTTCGACCGACGCCGGGATCTCGACGCCGATGATCTCCCCGTCGAAGAACGCGACCTGGGCGTTCATTCCTTCGATCAGGTAATCGGCCGCCTCCCCCAGTGCGACCGGCGCGACGTTCATCTGCTCGTACGAGTCGTTGTTCATGAACACGTAGTCGTCGCCGTCCCGGTACAGGAACTGCATGTCTTCACGGTTGATGATCGCCTGCTCGACTTTGATGCCGGCATTGAACGTCCGATCGAAGACGTTGCCCGACTTCACGTTGCGGAGCTTGGTCCGCACGAACGCGCTGCCCTTGCCGGGCTTGACGTGCT
The DNA here is from genome assembly GCA_039921745.1 of Ilumatobacteraceae bacterium. Lineage (GTDB taxonomy): Bacteria > Actinomycetota > Acidimicrobiia > Acidimicrobiales > Ilumatobacteraceae > Ilumatobacter. Next base: position 26,623 of record JBDSBE010000134.1, read on the forward strand.
GGAACTCGATGACCTGGAACAGGCCGTTGTCGAGCTCGAGCGTGATGCCCGTTTTCAGGTCGTTGGTGGTGATGGTGGGCATGGCGAGTCCTTCGGCGATGCGGTGAGGGTTCGGGAACCGGATTCTGTGACCTCGACGAGGTCCTCGATGCGAAATCCGCCGAATCCGACACGATAGAGGCCAGGTTCGACAGTCACGACGTCCCCGGCTCGGAGCACGTCGGTCGACACGGGCGACTCGTACGGATCTTCGTGGATCAGGAGGCCGACGCCATGACCGGTGGAGTGCAGGAACCAGTCTGCGTGGCCGGCTTCGACGGCCATCGCGCGGCACGCCGCGTCGACCTCGGCCGCCGGGGTACCCGCCGAGACCGCGGCCAGCCCGGTTCGCTGGATGTCGAGCAGCAGCGCATACAGGTCGCGCTGGCTGGTCGTCGGCTCACCGATGACGTAGCTGCGGGTCATGTCCGAGTGATAACCGTCGACCAGAGCACCGACGTCGATCACGACCGTGTCTCCCTCCACGATCGTGCGATCGCCCGCCTCGTGATGGGGGCGGGCGGCGTGGTTCGGGCCGCTCGCGACGATCGTGTCGTAGCTCGGGCCGTCGGCTCCGTGGAGGCGCATGCGGTACTCGAGCTCCATCCGGACGTCGGCTTCGGTCGGCTCGTCACCCAGCATCGGGGCGACTTCGGCGAGGGCAGCATCGGCCGCTTCGCACGCGAACTGGATCCGGGCGATCTCCCCGCGGTCCTTCGTGCGGCGACCGTCCTCGACGAGCCCGTCGGCCGGGATGAGCTCGAGATCGGCGGCGAGCGCCTCCCATCGAGCGTGCGTGAGCGACCGGGAAGCCGCCCCGACTGCGCCGACGGCACCGAATGCCGACACCAACGCGTCGTGCTGCTCGGCCTGGGTGAAGCCGATCACGACCTCGGCCTCCACGCCGGCCGCCTCCAGTTCGTCGGCGGCGCGGTCTCGATATCGGCCGTCGGTGACCAGGACGAGTCGGTCGGGCAGGAGTGCCACCGAACCGTTCGACCCGGTGAAACCGGTCAGCCATCGGACGTTGGGGAGATCGGTGACGGCCAGCGCCCGAGCCGGACCTGCTGCCATCCGGTCTCGGATCGCATCCGCCCGGGAGGCGTACTCGATCGGCGCGAACTCAGCGCGCCCCATCAGGCCAGCCTCGACGCGACGGCTCGGATCGCCAGGTCGTACCCCTGTTTGCCGAACCCCATGATCGAGCCGGTGGACACCGGAGCGACGACACTGGTGTGACGCCATGGCTCACGTGCGTTCGGGTTGGAAATGTGGACCTCGACGATCGGCCCGTCGAAGGCTGCCAGTGCGTCGTGGATCGCCCATGCGTAATGGGTGAACGCGCCGGGGTTGATGATGATCGCCGCGCACCGTCCCCGTGCGCGGTGGATGTGTTCGATCAGTTCGCCTTCGTGGTTGGACTGGTGTGCCTCGATCGACAACCCGTGATCCGAGGCCGCTGCCTCGGCGAATGCGACGTAGTCGGCGAGGGTGTCGGTGCCGTAGATCTCCGGCTCGCGATCACCGAGCAGATTCAGGTTCGGCCCGTGCAGCAGCAGCACCAGTTGGTTCACGGTGAGCCACCGTAATCGGCCACCGGCCGACGGATCCGATAGAGCACGTGCGGTTTGAGTGGGCTGCCGTCGGGGACGCCCGGATGGTCGAAGTCAGCGCCGTTGTCGCGCGCCATGCCGATCTTGTCCATCACGCGTCGTGAGCTGGTGTTCGTCGTCGCCGTGAAGGAGATGACCTCGTCGAATCCGAGATCGTCGAAACCGTGGCGGAGGCACTCGATCGCGGCCTCGGGGGCGATGCCTCGCCCCCAGTGATCTGACCTGATTCGCCAGCCGATCTCCACGCCGTCGCGGAACCACGGCACCATGAAGCCGGTGTACCCGAGCACACGACCCTCGAACTCGACGCACCACACACCGTGACCGTGATCGGCGAAGTGCTGCACGATCCGATTCAGGAAGGCATCCGATTGGGCGCGGGTCATCACGGGGCCGAGCGTCGCCATCACGGCGGGGTCGGCGTTGACCTCGTGGAACGCCGCTCGGTCGTCGTCTCGCCACCCACGCAGGACGAGTCGGTCGGTCGTCAGCGTCGTGGCGCTCACGAGGTCATCCGCCCGAGCGCCTCCAGCACCGGGGCGTCGGCCACGCCGGCGACGAGCTCGACCCCATCGTCGCCGTCGAGCACGAACGTGAGGCCGTCGAGAGCCTTCTTGTCACGGCGCATCAGCGCGAGGAGTTCGTCGGTGTCCAACCCGGGCGGGATGTCGGTCGCGAGGCCGTAGGTCTCGCCGACGACCGTGAAGTGCTCGTCGATCCGGGCCAGCGGGATGCGCCCCAGGATCTCCGCGAGGTGGGCTGCGAAGATCAGCCCGACGGCAACGGCTTCGCCGTGGGCGATCGCATGGTCCGTCGCCACCTCCAGCGCATGCGCGAGCGTGTGGCCGTAGTTCAGCACGGCCCGCCGGCCGCCTTCGCGCTCGTCGGCCGCGACGATGTCGGCCTTGATCGCCACGCACCGGGCAATCCGGTCGGCCAGGGTCATCGCCAGGAGATCGTCACCGGTCAGGAAGTGGTACTTCGCCATCTCCCCGAGACCACACCGACGCTCTCGTTCGGGCAGGGTGTCCAGCGCGTCGAGGTCGCACACGACTCCCCGCGGCTGCCAGTACGCCCCAACCAGGTTCTTCCCCTCCGGCAGGTTGACCCCCGTCTTGCCGCCGATCGCGGCATCGACCATGCCGAGCAGCGTGGTACTGACGTGGACGACGGGGATACCACGGTGATAGCTCGCCGCGGCGAACCCCGCGACGTCGGTGACCATGCCGCCGCCGACGCCGATCACGACGTCGTTGCGGGTCAACCCCATTCGGGCGAACGACCGGCACAGTTCGCCGACGGTCTCCAGCGTCTTGTGCCGTTCGCCGCGGCCGATCTCGAACCGTTCGTGATCGATGTTGGCCTGGATGTCGAGCGGGAGGTCGGCCTGCGTCACGATCGCAGCGCGACGAGCCGTGTCGGGGATCACCGTCCCGAGGAATTCGGCGGCGCCGTGCCCGACGATCACGTCGTAACTCCGATCGCCCAGCGGCACGGTGACCCGTCGCAGTTCGCTCATCACGTCATCCAATCACCATTCACCCGTCGTCAGAGGGTGGCACGAAAGGCGGTGGCGTTGCGGACGAACTCGGCGACGGAATCGCCGCCGAACTTGCGCTGCGCCTCCTGGGCGAGCACGAGCGCCACCATCGTCTCGGCGACGACGCCCATCGCGGGAACGGCGGTGACGTCGGTGCGCTCCTTGAACGACACACCTGACTCCTTGGTCTCGGTGTCGACCGTCTCGAGCGTCGGCCGGTTGAGTGTCGCGAGCGGCTTCATCGCAGCGCGAGCGACGACGAGTTCCCCGTTCGACATGCCCCCTTCGACGCCGCCGGCAAGGGTGCTCAGCCGTGTGTATCGTGCCTGATCGGAGTCCCATCTGATCGCGTCGTGGGCGGCACTCCCCAACCGGCCGGCGACCTCGAAACCGTCACCGATCTCCACGCCCTTGACGGCCTGGATCGACATCAGCGCCTGCGCGAGCATCGCGTCGAGCTTGCGATCCCAGTGCACGTGTGAACCGAGGCCGACGGGCACGCCGAACGCCAGCACCTCGACGATGCCACCGAGGGAGTCACCCGCTTTGGCGGCAGCTTTGATCGCCGAGACCATCGCCTCGGTCCCGGCGTCGTCGAAGCAGCGGACCTGCGACGAATCGACGGCGGCCAGGTCGGCTGGCGTCGGACGAGGCGCATCGGCAGGTACCCGCGCGTCTCCCATCTGGATGACGTGGGAGATGATCTCGATGCCGAGGTGGGAGAGCAGCTTCTTCGCGAGCGCGCCGGCCGCTACGCGAGCGGCGGTCTCACGCGCCGACGCCCGTTCGAGGACGTCCCGCGCATCGGTGAATCCGTACTTCTGCATGCCGGCCAGATCGGCGTGGCCGGGACGAACCTGCGTCAGCGGGTCCTTCGTCTCGCCGGGCGCCGGCGACATCTCCGCGTGCCACTTGTCACTGCGGAACCACTCGGAGTTCTTGATCTCGATCACGACCGGCGACCCGAGCGTTCGGCCGTGGCGAACGCCTCCGATCAGTGTGAGTTCGTCCTGCTCGAATTTCTGGCGCGGGCCACGGCCGTACCCCAACCGGCGGCGCGCCATCTCCTCCTGGATCTCTTCGACCGTGATCGCCAACCCGGCCGGCAACCCCTCCACGACGGCCACCAGGGCCTGGCCGTGCGACTCACCGGCGGTCAGGAAGCGGAGCATTCGAGCGAGGCTACCGGCGCTCGAACTCGCGCCGGGCGAGCTCCGCCTCCGCAGCGGCCCGCATCGGGTCGGCCTCCGGCCGCACCCCCGTCCACAGGCGCTGCTGCAGGATCGCCTGGTGGACGAGCATGCCGAGCCCGTCGATGACTGGAGCCCCGATGCGACGAGCGGCAGCGAGCAGCGACGTCTCGAGCGGGTGGTACACGATGTCCGCAACCATGAGGTCGGAGCGCAGCAGCGAAGGGGCAACGGGCATCGCATCGTCGCCCATGCCGACCGAGGTGGCGTTCACGAGCAGGGTGGCGTCGGCCGTCGCATCGATCGGCCCGGCCTCGGCCTGCGGTGCGAGTGCGGATGCCCGCTGCGCAGCGGCGGCTGTCCGGTTCACGATCGTGATGTGGGCTGCGCCGCTGCGACCGAGCGCATCCACGATCGACCTGGCGGCCGCGCCGGCACCGACCACGACGATCCGCGCCCCGGTGAGGTCGAAGCCTGCGGCCCCGATGCAGTCGACAAAACCCGCACCGTCGGTGCTCGCACCGAGCGTCGACCCGTCCGACCGCAGGACGACGGTGTTGACGGAGTCCAGCGCGGCTGCAGCAGGATCGACCTCGTCGACCGCACTCGCAGCCGCCTGCTTGTGGGGCATCGTCACGGCAAAGCCGCCGATGTCGAGCGGGCCCATCGCCTCGATCGCTGCCCGGACCCCGCCGGCGACGATCTCGAACGACACGAATCGCCAGTCGAGCCCGCTGCTCGCGAACACCGAGTTGTGGAGCACCGGCGACAGCGACTGTCGGACCGGCGAGCCGATCACGGCGGCGAGTCGTGTCATCCGTCGAGCAGGCCGAGTTCGGCCGCCCGGTTCACGTTCTCCTGGTGCTGCTCACCGGTCACGGCGAAGACGTGACCACCCTGCTCGTCGGCGAGCACGTAAAACAGGTACAGGCAGCCGACGGTCGGATCGGGCAGGACCTGGCAGATCGGGTCGCCGGGCGGCGGGTTGTTGGCTGGGTTGAGCGCGGCCCGGATCGACGCCCGGCCCGGATTCGCGATCGGTGTCGGGGGCAGGCCCTTGTTCATGTACGTGTTGTACGGCCCCGGTGTCTGGCGCATCCGCGAGAACTCGTTGAACGGAATCGACGCCGGCGCGCCGTACCGCACCGCTGCGTCGATCTCCAGCGCCTTGTCGATGAAGAGCCGGTTGTAGATCACCCTCGCGATCTTCGGTCGGTCCTCGGCCAGCCGCGCCTCTTTCTCGATCATCGATGCCACGATCAGGATCTCGTACGGCGTGCGCCCGAGTTCGGCCGCCTTGGCCTCGAGGTCCTCCTGGTCGGCGACCCGCTCCATGATCTTGATCATGCGGTCGACGACCTGGCCCTCGTTGTCGGCGTTCGACACCTGGTAGGTGTCGGGGAACAGGAGGCCTTCGAGCGTGTCGATGCCGGGCGAACGGACGAAGGGCGACGGGATTCCGCCGTTGGTCGCGATCTCCCGGAATGCGTCGGCGTCGAGCCGCGGCGACGACTCTGCGAGGCGCTCGGCCATCTGCTCGACCGTGAAGCCCTCGGGGAAGGTGACCCGGAAGTACGTCTCGTCGGGCGGCGTGCGGAGTCGGGCGAGCACGTTGCCCATGTGCGACGCAGTCGGGAGTTGGTAGAAGCCCGGTGTGACCTCGAGCCCGCCGTGCCTGTCGACGTACCACTTGAACACGGAGCCGTCGACCACGAAACCCTCTGCGACGAGACGGTCGGTGAGCGTGTCGATGGTGTCGGTTTCGGTCACGTTGAACGCGACTGATTCGCCCCGCTCGCCGTCGGGCGTCGTCTGGCCGAGGTACCACCAACCGACGTAGCCGGCGATGATGATCATCCCTGCGACGAGGATGAACGCCAGCCAGACGACCCACTTGACGATGCGGGTCTGTTGGCGGAGCGGTTCGATCGCAGCGACGATCTCGGGCTCGTCCCACTCGTCGAGCGACCAGTCGGACCGGCGCCGTTCGAGGTCCGGTTCCTCATCCTCGATGATCGTCACGATTCCCGCTCCAGCCGAATCGCGCGGGCATCCAGCCACGACTGCAGCATGATCGCGGCGGCGACCTTGTCGACGACCTTGCGGCGTTCGATCGCGTTCAGCCCGGCGTCGAGCATGCTGCGTTCGGCCGTGACCGTGGTCAGGCGTTCGTCATGCATCTCGACGGGCACGTCGACCAACGTAGCCAGCTGCTCGGCCTCCCTGGTGGCAGTCTTGGCGGCCCGGCTCATCGAGCCGTCGAGGTTGAGCGGCAGCCCGACGACGATCACGTCGGCCTCCTCGTCGCGGGCCAGCCGGGCGATCGTCTCGAGATCGTGCCGCTTCGACGTTCCCCGTGTGATCACGACCAGCGGTGACGCGATCGTGCCGGACAGGTCGCTGACCGCGACACCGATCCGTTTCGAGCCAGGGTCGAGACCGAGCGCGCGAATCCGGCGCGATGCCGCAAACGCGACCCGATTTCCATCCGAGTCGTGGGCACTCAATTCGTGGCTGCCTCCTGGGCGATCCGCATCGCCTCGTCGAGGCCGGCCGGATCTTTGCCTCCGGCCGTGGCGATGTCGCCCTTGCCGCCTCCACCTCCACCAACCGCGCGGGCCGCGCCAGAGATCAGTTCGGAAGCCGCCATGCCCTCGGAGGGCCGGACCGCCGCAACCAGACTCACTCCGCCGCCGGAGGTCGCCCCCATCAGCACGACGCGGCGAACACCGTCCTGTCGACGCACGGCGATCGCGAGGTCGCGCAGGTCGCCGGGATCGAACCCGTCGATCCGTTCGACGACCACACCGTCGGACGCCGACGCCGCGAGGTCGGCCGCGCGACCGAGCGCCAGCTGGGATCGGATCTGCTTGAGTTCGGTCTGGAGCGCCTTGACCTCGCCGAGCTTGCGTTGCACGCCCTCGACGACGTCACCCGTCGTCCCGACGAGCTCGGCGATCTGGGTGAGTTGACGCTCGTCACGCTGGAGCAGCGCGACCGACGCTGCGCCCGTGATCGCTTCGATCCGTCGCAGGTTGGAACCGATCGACGACTCGCTCGTCACCTTCAGGGTGCCGATGTCGCCGGTCGCCCGGACGTGCGTGCCGCCGCACAGCTCGATCGACGGGCCGGCTTCGAGCACGCGGACGATGTCGCCGTACTTGTCGCCGAAGAACGCGATGGCACCCATCGCTTCGGCTTCCTCCTTGCTCGTCTCGAAGATCCGCGCCCGTTCGTTGCGGAGCGTCTCGGCGTTGACGAGTCGTTCGATCTCCTCGATCTCGTCGGCGGTCACCGACTCGTAGTGCGAGAAGTCGAACCGGAGCCGCGTGTCGTCGACGTGCGAACCGGCCTGCTTGACGTGGTCGCCGAGCACCCGGCGCAGCGCCCAGTGCAGGAGGTGGGTACCGGTGTGGTTGCGCCGGATCGCGTCACGGCGTTCGACATCGATCTCCGCTCGGGCCTCCTGGCCCGCCGTGATCGTCCCGTCGCTCACGACGGCGATGTGGCGCCGCAGGTTGGGGAGCGCGAACGTCGTGTCGAGTACGCGTGCCGTGCCGGTCTCGGTCGTGATCGAGCCGGTGTCGCCGATCTGCCCGCCGGACTCGGCATAGAACGGCGTCCGATCGACAAAGATCTCGACCTGATCGTTGCCCCCGTCATCGGTGCCGACCGACAGCACGCACAGCACGCGCACCTGCGCCTCGCCGTCGGCGTATCCGACGAACTCGGTCGTCCCGAACTGCTCGACGACCTCGCGGTAGCCCTCGAGTCGGCCGTCGTCGGCGGACGAGTCCTTGCGAGCCGCCTTCGCCCGTTCGCGCTGCTGGGACATCTCGTCCTGGAATCCGTCGAGGTCGACGTCGATCGCGCGCTCGCCGGCGATCTCCTGGGTCAGTTCGAGCGGGAAGCCGTACGTGTCGTGCAGGAGGAACGCCGTCGAGCCCTGCAGGCGCTGCCCGGACTCGAGTTCGTCGTCGAGAATCGAGAGGCCCGTCGTCAGCGTGTGCCGGAACCGCTCCTCCTCACGGGTCAGAACCCCCATCAGGAAGTCCCGGTTCTTGATCACGTCGGGGTAGGCGGCTCCCATGACGTCGATCGCGGTCTCGACGAGGCGCGGCATCACGAGCTGTTCGGTGCCGAGCAGGAAGGCATATCGCACGGCCCGGCGGATGATCCGGCGCAGGACGTATCCCCGACCCTCGTTGGACGGGAAGACGCCGTCGCTGACGAGCATCGTGGACGACCGTGCGTGCTCGGCGAGGACCCGCATCGCGAAGCTGTCACGATCCTCGTAGTCGCCGGAGATGCAGCGCTTGCCCGTGACCGACTCGGCGGTCTCGATCAGGGGTGCCATCAGGTCGGTCTCCCAGACCGAATCGACGCCCTGCAGCAGCGCGAGAATCCGCTCCAGGCCCGCTCCTGTGTCGACCGAGGGTTTGGGGAGCGGGGTCCGGGTCCCGTCCGGGGCCTGGTTGTACTGCATGAACACCAGGTTCCAGAACTCCATGAACCGGTCGCCCTGCGGGTCGCCGAGGGGGCCGCCGTCCGGCCCGAACTCGGGTCCGCGGTCGATGTGGATCTCCGAGCACGGCCCGCACGGGCCGGTCTCGCCCATCTGCCAGAAGTTGTCCTTGTCACCGAGGCGCTGGATGCGGTCGAGCGGTACCCCGACCAGTTCGTGCCACATCGCCTCGGCCTCATCGTCGGAGTCGTGCACGGTGATCCACAGCCGGTCACCGTCGAGACCCCAGCCGCCACTGGAGCGGTCGGCGGTCGCCAACTCCCAGCTCCACGGGATGATCTGCTCCTTGAAGTAGTCGCCGAAGCTGAAGTTGCCCATCATCTCGAAGAACACGAGATGCCGCTTCGTGCGTCCGACGTCATCGAGATCGTTGTGCTTGCCGCCGGCGCGAGCACACTTCTGCGAACTGACGGCACGCGTGTACGGCGGCACCTCGTCGCCCACGAAGTACGACTTGAACGGCACCATGCCGGCCACGGTGAACATGATCGTGGGATCGTGCGGGATCAGGCTTGCAGAGGGCACCCGCGCATGGTCCTTGGCCGCGAAGAAATCCAGGAATGACTCACGAAGGCCGTCGGCGCTGATCCCGTTGCTCATAGGCGGGGCATCCTACCGAGGCCGCCTCGAACAGATCGACGCGTTCCGTCCACCGCATGCGCGAGTACCCTGCCGCGTCGTGACCAGCGCCGATTCCGTGCACGAATGGATCTCGTTCGAGGATCCGGCCGAGCAGCGCACATGGGTGTTCGACGCGACGTATCTGCGATCGAACCACCGCTGCATCTACGGCGAGGGCTGCCAGGGGGTGCTCGACGCTCCGGCCGCGGAGATGGCCCAGGGATGCTGCAGCTACGGGGCCCACTTCGTCGACGACGACGACGTGCAGACCGTGGTGCGGGCCTTCGTCGAGCTACGACCCGAACACATGCAGTTCCATGCGAAGGCGGTGCGGGGCGGTTTCCTCCGGCCCGGCGACGCGGACCCTGATTCGGACGACGAACCGCCGACGGTCACGCGTCTGGTCGACGATGCCTGCATCTTCCTCAATCGCCCCGGGTTCGAGGGCGGCGTCGGGTGCGCCCTCCACATCGGTGCCCTGGAGGCGGGCGCGCGCCCGCTCGACTGGAAACCGAACGTCTGCTGGCAGGTGCCGATCCGGCTCGAGCACACGACCGACGACAACGGGCACGTCACCTCACGGTTGCGCGAGTGGAAGCGACGGGACTGGGGAGAGGGCGGCGACGAGTTCCACTGGTGGTGTACGGAAGCCGCCGAGGCCTTCAGCGGGCGTGAGGCCGTCTACGAAGCGTCCCGCGACGAGATCGTGGAGTTGGTGGGCGCAACGATCTACGACCTGATGGTCGAACAGCTCGAGCGGCCGAACTGGGTGCCGCTCCCCCACCCCACGCTGCGACGCTGAGCCTGTGCGGGCCCGAGACCTGCCGCCGAGCAGTCAGTCGTCGGTGTCGTCGTCGTCGTCGAACGTGACGCCGTACTTCTCCGCGAGCTTTGCGTACTCGTCGTCACCGTCGTCGGTGTCGTCGTCGGGACGCGACCGTTCGCCGAGACCGAGATCGAAGGCCCCAGGGCCTGATTGCTTGAGCTTTCGCGCTTCTTCGAAGCGACGATGACGACCCTTCTTCACGACAGGGCTCCTACGAATTTGAGAGAGTTGAATTTGAGAGAGTTGACAGTGGAGGCACTCTACCGGGTCGACTCCCGTCCGCGACGGTCGCGACCCCGAGAACCAGCAGGAACCGCATCGGCGAGGTGTTCCGTCGGCCGTCGTGGCAGCATGGTGCGATGTTGGCCACGGTGGCGATCCTCAATCAGAAGGGTGGGGTGGGCAAGACCACGGTCACGCTCGGTCTTGCTTCTGCGGCCGCAGCGGCCGGGCGCCGGGTCCTCGTGGTCGACCTCGATCCGCAGGCGTCGACGTCCTGGGTGCTCGGCATCGAACCGACCGACGTCACGACCACCGTCGCCGACGTGTTGAGTGGCAAGCACCGCACGCTCGGCAACATCGTCCGCCATTCCGCCTGGACCGAACTCATCGACGTGCTGCCGAGCAACTCCGGTCTCCAACCGCTCGAGGCGGGCTCGTCGAAACGCCTCCGCAAGGCGCTCGCGGACGTCGAAGATCGCTACGAAGCCGTGCTGATCGACTGTCCGCCGTCGCTCGGCAGCCTCACCCGCAGCGCACTGACGGCAGCGAGACACGCGGTCGTCGTCGTCGAACCGTCAGCGCTCGGGCTGCGGGGTATCGGCGGCGTCGCCGATCTGATCGACGAGGTCTGGGAGATGGACAATCCTGACCTCGAGTTGTCCGGCGTCGTGCTCAATCGGGTTCCGGCGGTCTCCCGCGAGGCCCAGCGCCGGATCGACGAACTCGCCCGGATCGTCAGCCGGGATGCGATCTGGCGGCCGGAGATCCCTCAGCGCGTGATTTTCAACGAAGCGGTCGGGGAACGCCGATCGATCCATTCGTACGGGAGTCGTGCGATTGACCCGATCATCGTGTTCGACGCGCTCTGGCGTCGGGTGCGAGGCGTGATCCGTCAGGGCCGCAGCGAGGGCTGAGCCCCCGGCGGATTCACGCAAGATTCACGGGGGATTCAGGGAGCGTCAGCGCACGTTTCGTCGCGGTCGATGTCGACGAGGCGCAGCCCGACACGGCGGTCGAACGTGAGTGCCGCCCTGCCGCTGACGAGGCGTTCGATCCCCTCGCCCAAGATCTCCTTGCGCCATCCCCGGGCCAGACGCGCCGACGGGTCGTCCGAGAGGAACGCAACGAGGTCAGCTCGCGTGGCCAGCGTGGCGGTGTCGATCTTCTCCGACTTCGCGACCTGGCTGACCCAGGCCGAGATCAGCGTGACGGCCGGACGCAGATCGCGCTCCAGGTCATCGGACGTGGCGCGTGATTCGGGCGGTTCTGCGTGCTTGCCCTCCGCAACCGCCGCGAGGATGGCAGCGGCGATCTTGCCGCGGTTGAACCGGTCGTCGACGCCGCGCGCCTGCGACAGTTCCTTCTCGTTGCTCGGTTGACGTTGCGAGATCCCGAGGACCGCGAGGTCGGGGAGCACTTGCCGGACGGGCACGTTGCGTTCCATCGCCGTTCGTTCGCGCCACGCCGCGATCGACTGCGCCACCGCACGCGGCCGGGGCCGAAGGCCACGCACGTCTTTGAGGCGGGCCCAGGCGTCGTCGGGGTGTTGCCCGCTGACCGGTTTGGCACGGAGTTCCTCGCACGCTTCGGTCACCCAGCCGAGTCGGCCGACCTCGGCCAACTTGACGGTGAGGAGGTCTTGGACGTCGAGCAGGTGCGCCACATCGAGTGCGGCGTAGGTGCGTTGGGCGTCGGTGAGCGGGCGGCGCAACCAATCGGTCAGGCGGTCGCCCTTCGGCGGGTTGATACCGATCTCGCCGTTCAGGATCGCGACCAGCGACGGCGTGCCGTATCCGACGAAACCGCCGGCGATCTGGGTGTCGAAGAAGTGGCGCGGCACCGCCCCGACGGCGTGCGTCAGCACGTCGAGATCCTGCTGGGCAGCGTGGAACACCGCGACGACGTCGGACTCGAACAGCGGGCGCAAGGCTTTGATGTCGACCGCCATCGGGTCGATCAGCACCAGGGCGCCCGGCCATGCGATCTGCACCAGCGCGAGGTCGGGGTAATACGTCCGTTCGCGATGGAATTCGGTGTCGATCGCGTACCGCGGCTGATCCAGGAGTTCGACGACGATCGCCTCGAGATCGGACGTCTCGTCGACCCATCGATGTGGGATCGTGTCGCTCACGCCGACCCGGTCGCCGACCCGGTCACGATCTCTCGCCCCGATGCGATCCACGCCAGCGTGCCTCCGGTGACGTTGGTCGCGTCGACTCCCTGGCCGGCGACGAATTCGCACGCCTGCATGCTGCGCCCGCCCGACCGACAGATGACGTAGGTCGTGCCCTCGCCGCGGAATGCGTCGACGTGATCGGGCACCGTGGCGAGTGGTACGAGGACCACACCGGGCACGTGACCCTCGACGTACTCATCCGGTTCGCGGACATCGATGACCCGGGCGCCACCCGCGATCATGTCTGCGAGCTGGTCGGTGGAGATCTCCTCGATCGGCATACCGACGGGAGGCTACTCGCCGAGCCCGAGGTCAGCGGGGCTGTTGACATTGCGAACGAGCGACGAATCGACCGGCAGATCGACGGTGACGAGCCTGGCCAACGCCTCCTGGAAGGCCTCGACCCCGTCGTCGATCAAGGCGCCGAGCGACCGATCGGTCCCGTGCCGCCACCACGAAACCAGGTGATGACGTCCGTCGGCCACGACGGCGACGACATCGGCGTGAGGCTGGGCGCTGCCCGCCGCGATCAGCGACCGGATCGTGTCGGAGTCGATCGCGACCAGGTCGCAGGCGACGACCACCACATCCCGGTCGCGATGACGCTCCAGTGCCGACCGGATCGCGACCAGCGGGCCGCATCCGGGGTCATCGTCCGGCGCGACGAAAAGGCCGAACTCGCCGATCGCGGCGACGTCGCCGCCCTGACATTCGACGGGACGCAGCCCGGCTTCCCACAGCGCGTCGGCGACGAGCACGACCATCGGCTTGCCGGCGACCGACAGCGTGGCCTTGTCGACCCCCATCCGTGTGCTGAGGCCCCCGGCCAGGACGATTCCGACCGTCATCAGCGCTGCATTGCGTCGACGTGCTCCTGCGGCACGCCGGACGGGTCGAGTTGCATCAGGAACTGGGCGCAGCGGGTCGCCTCGCTCTCCTCGCCGATCTCGGTGGCCATGAGATGCAGACCCAGCAGACATCGCAAGAAGCCCTCGTTGCCGGGCGCCGACCAGCGGACGTACCCGGAGCCCCTCCAGCCGTTTGCTCGCAGGGCGTCGAGGCCCCGGTGGTAGCCGACCCGGTATGCCGCGTAGCGGTCCATCACATCGCGACCGAGGTCGCCATGGGCCGCCCAGCCCGCCAGGGACGCAGGATGGCCGGCGACGAACGCCGAAACGGCAGCGCGTGCATCGTCGGCTCGAAGCGCGGCGTCGAGTTCGGCGCGGGCGGCCGGTTCGGGATCGGGGAGCACGGTGGTGGGAAGGCCACTCGACATGTTGATCGGCTGGTCGGACATACGTCCACCATACGCGTGCGATGCCGCAACGACCGTGTGTCACCGAGTCGCGATCACCCTCAGCCCTATGCTGCCGACATGCTCGCGCTCAGCCTCGGTCAGGCCAAGACGATCGCCCTCGTGGTCGTCGTCGCACTCAGTGCGCTGGCACTGGTCTCGGCTTGGATCATGAAAGAGGTGATGCAGAAGGTCGCGGTCGTGATCATCCTCGGGCTCGTCGCCCTCCTGGTCTGGACGCAGCGCGCATCACTTCAGGAATGCTCCGAGAAGGTGCGGGCCGCCGGCACGGCGATCAACGATGCCGGTGCCGACACGACGTGCTCGTTCCTCGGTCGCGATGTCGAGATCACGAGGACGCGTACCTCTTGATCCGGGCTACCTCTTGAGCCGGGCGGCCGCGCAACGGTCGCACCGTGGCGAACTCGGTGTCCTCACGGCGGCGAAAGTCGTGTCGAACACGGCGCTGCGGTGGGTCGGCCCCTTCCTGCCGACGCTGGAGCGGGCGTTCTCGACCACGACGGGCACCCTGACCGGCATCATGGGCGCCTGTGAGTTGGGTGGGCTGACCACGCTGGCCACGGGCCCGTACCTCGATCGAGGCAACGAGCGGCGCGTCGTCAGCCTCGGTCTCGTCGCGGTCGGCGTGTCGTCTCTGGTGGCGCTCGGCGGCTCGGTGGTCACGTTCGGCATCGCGTTCGCGCTGCTGGTGCTCGGCGTCGGCAACCTCACCGTCGCCGGCCATGCCTGGATCGGCCATCGGGTGGCGTTCGCCGCTCGGGGTCGGGCGATCGGTGTGTTCGAGACCTCGTGGGCGTTCGCGCTCCTCGTCGGCGCCCCGACGATGGCCCTCCTGATCTCGTGGTTCGGCTGGCGTGGCCCCTTCGTCGCCCTGGCGATCGGCAGCTTCGTGGCGGCGCTGGCCGTGCTGCTGCTCGTTTCCCCCGGTCAACCGCGGATCGCCGCCGACGGCGCGACGTCGTCACTGGCGCGGTCGGCCTGGTATCCGATGATCGCGTCAGCGGCGACCGCCGCGGCGGGCCTCGGCGTGTTCGTCGTCTCCGGGGCGTGGCTCGACGACGTCCACGGCGTCTCGACCGGGGGTCTGGGGCTGATCGCGGCGGGCCTCGGTGCAGTCGAACTGCTGTCGTCGTCGGGCGTCGCGACGGTCGGCGACCGGATCGGTTCGCGACGCTCGGTCCAGATCGGCCTGTCGGTCCTCGCCTCGGGCCTCCTGGCGATGGCGGTGTCAGGAGGCGTTCGATGGGTCGCGATCGTCGGCCTCGTCGTGTTTCTCGGCGGCTTCGAGTTCGGGTTCGTGTCGTCGCTGACGTTGGTGACGGAGGCTGCTCCCATGGCGCGCGGGCGAGCGATCGGGATCAGCAATGCATGCGGGACCGTCGCCCGCGGCGGTGCCGTCGTACTGAGCGGCCAGCTCTACGAGTCGTTCGGGATCCGGGGTTCGATCACCATGTCGCTCGCGGCGACGACCGCAGCGTTCGCGATGACGATGCTCACCGTCACCCCGGTGAGCGTCAGGTCGCCAGCCGTGAGCGGATGAATCGCTCGATTTCGGCTGCGGTCTCGTCGGGGTGGGTGTTCGGGCCGGGGTGCGAGGCGTCGTCGAGCGAGACCAGTTCGGCACCGTGAACCTCGGCGGCGATCGCTGCCGCGCCGAGGCGATGATGGTCTTGGCCCTTCCCGCCGTACATCGCCATGACGGGAACCCCGATCAGACCGGGTTCCCACGGCGTCGACGCCCGCAGATCGATCAGCTCACCGACCATTGCGGGGCCCTCGGCTCGACGCGACTTGCGCGTCGACGGTGGGAGGCGCTCCCAGCGCTCGTCGCCGATCAGCCGGCGCATGAACCGTTCGGCCGCCTCGCACGGGTCGGCGCGAAGTGCAACGGCATCGGCGCCGGCGGACGTGCCGGGCCACCATGGCCGCCACGAGAGCGGCGTCTCGTAGGTCACCACGGCGTCGACGAGTTCCGGGCGGCGTGCGGCGAGCGCCAACGCCACATTGCCGCCGTAGCTGTGGCCGATCACGACACGGGGCCGCGCCGCAGGTTCGACCGATTCGATCACATCGATCAGGTCGGCGACCTGATGGTCGATGCCGAACGGCCCTGGGTGCGGAGCGGACCGGCCGTAGCCACGCCGGTCGTACCGGGTCACCCGGAACCGGTCGTCGAGCCGGCGACTCAACTTGAGCAGGCCGGCAGAGCGGTCCAGCGACCCGTGGACGAGCACGAGGTGGGGTCCGTCGGTCGGCCCGGTCGTCGCCGCCCACATCTCGTCGATCATCGATTCGGACGTCACCGGACGGTGACGATCCGCATGACGTTGGCTGCGGTCGTCGCGTCTCGGTCGGGTGAGCCCGCCAGCACCAGCACGCTGTCGCCCGACGCGATCCGCCCGTGTTCGAGCGCTGCGTCCACGGCTGCGGCGACCATCTCGTCGGTCGAGTGGGAGTCGGCGACCTGGATCGGTCCGACGCCCCACGACAGTGCCAGCGAGTCGACGGTCCGCTTGCGCGGGGAGAGTGCGACGAGTTCCATCTCGGGGCGGAACCGTGCCATCGCGCGGGCGGTGCGCCCGCTGCCCGTGCAGCACAGGATCGCCGTCGCGTCGACGTCGACGGCCGCTTCCGATGCGGCGTGGGTGATGGCCGCGGTCACCCGGTCGTGCATGGACTCCCACCGCTCGCGCTGGATCCTTCCGAGCCGAGCGGCCCACTGCCGGTAGCTGGCCTCGGCCTCGGCACGTTCGGCGATCCGGCCCATCGTCTCGACGGTGAGGCAGGGATCGTGGCCGATGGCGGTCTCGCCGGAGAGCATGAGCGCGTCGGTTCCGTCGAAGACCGCGTTGGCAATGTCGGTGACCTCGGCGCGCGTCGGTGACGGCGACGTCACCATCGACTCGAGCATCTGCGTCGCGGTGATGACGGGAATCCCGTACTCGACGCACTGGCGGACGATCGACTTCTGGAGATGCGGCACGTCCTCGAGCGGGCAGTCGATGCCGAGGTCACCGCGCGCGACCATGATCGCGTCGGACACCGCGAGGATCTCGGTCAAGTTCCCGAGCGCCGTACTGGTCTCGATCTTGGAGACGAGTTGGGCCCGGTCCCCGACCACGTCGCGCACCTTCGTGACATCCGCGGCCGAACGCACGAACGAGACCGCCAAGAATTCGACGCCGGCCTCGGCCATCGTCTCGGCGAGGACCAGATCGTCGTCGGTCGGTGTCGTGAGGGTGAGCTTCTCCGACGGCAGGTGTACCCCCGGCCGCCCCTGCGTGTTCGCACCGGTCACCACGACGGCACTGGCGTGGTCGTCGCCGACCGACTCGACCCGCATGCTGATCGCCCCGTCGCCGAGGATCACCCGATCCCCCGGTTCGAGGTCGTCGAGCAGCGTCTCGTATTCGACGAAGATCGTCTCGGCGTCACTCGGCCCGTCCCCGGGCCGCAGGTGGACGACCGCTCCACTCGCGAGCAGCACGCCGCCGTCGGGAAACTGGCCGGCTCGCACCTTCGGGCCTGGGAGGTCGGCGAGCACCCCGATCGGGAGCTGGAGTTTTTCGGCCGCGGCCCGAACGCGTCGGAGCCGTTCGAGGTGGTCGTCGATCTCGCCGTGGCTGAGGTTGAGCCGCACGACATTGACCCCCGCTTGCATGATCGCCTCCAGCGCAGCCGACGAGTCGCTGGCGGGTCCGATGGTTGCCACGATCTTCGTTCGCCGAGTCATACCTGCTTATCTAGCAGGCGTGGAGGCGATCTCGTGCGACACCGCCACGCCGATCTCGTCGTGCCATCCGGGATCGTGCGCCCATGGTTGAAATCCGTCTCTGACACGGGAGGATGGGTCCGTGGCCCTCGATGATCTCCGTTCGTACCTCGATACTGCTCCGTCTCCCTTCCACGCCGTCTCGAACGCCGCGGACCGTCTGGTCGCGGCCGGGTTCACGGCCGTCGACGACACCGGCTGGACGGACCTCCCGGCCGACGGGTTCGTCCGACGGGACGGGGGTCTCGTGGCATGGCGGTCACCCGAGGACGTATCGGCAACCACGCCGTTTCGACTCGCGGGCGCACACACCGACTCGCCCTGCCTGCGCATCAAGCCGAGACCGGACGTCGCCGCGTTCGGGTGGAAGCAACTGAACGTCGAGATCTACGGCGGGATCCTGAACAACTCGTGGCTCGATCGTGACCTGGGCGTCGCCGGCCGGCTGACGCTTGCGGACGGCAGCTACGTCCTCGTGAACGTCGACGAGCCCGTCGCCAGGGTCCCCCAGCTGGCGGTCCACCTGGACCGCGGCGTCAACGACGAGGGCCTCCGGCTCGATCGCCAACAGCACCTCATCCCGGTGTGGGGTGTCGGCCTGACCCAGCCGGGAGAGTTCGCCCACTGGATCGCCGACCGCGCCGGCTGCGATCTGCCGGCGTTCTGGGAGCTGTGCCTCTACGACGTCCAGCCGGCGGCGATCATGGGCGCCGACCAGTCGCTGTTGGCGAGCGGTCGGCTCGACAACCTGCTGTCGTGCTGGGCTGCGCTCGACGCGCTCGTGAACGCCGTCCCCACGGCGGCGATCGCGATGACGGTGCTCAACGACCACGAGGAGGTCGGCTCGTCGTCGACCACCGGTGCCGGCGGCCCACTGCTCGAGCGAGTCCTGGAGCGACACGTACTGGCACGCGGCGGTGACCGTTCGGCGCTCCTGACGGCGCTGGGGGGATCGAGCTGCATCTCGGCCGACAACGCCCATGCGATCCACCCGAACTACCCGGAACGCCACGACGTCGACCACCATCCGGTCGTGAACGGCGGGCCGGCGATCAAGATCAACGCCAATCAACGCTACGCGACGTCGTCGTCGACGGCGGCGCTGTTCCGCCGGGCCTGCGAAGTTGCCGATGTGCCGTACCAGCTGTTCGTGTCGAGGAACAACATGCCGTGCGGCTCGACGATCGGCCCGATCACCGCAACCCGCCTCGGCATCGACACGGTCGACATCGGCGTGCCGCAGCTGTCGATGCATTCGGCTCGTGAGCTGTGCGGGGTGGTCGACCCACCGGCCCTCGCCGCCGCGCTGCGAGCCTCGTTCGAACTGTGAGTTCGGAGCTCAGGCCCCCAGATAGGAGGATCTCAGATCGGGGTCGGCGAGAAGGGCGTCGGCGGTGTCGTCGAGCACCACGCGGCCGGTCTGCAGCACCCACCCGCGATCTGCGATCGACAAGGCCATGTTCGCATTCTGCTCGACCATGAAGATCGCGATGCCTTCTTCGTGGATCTGCTGGATGAGCTCGAAATTGGTCTGCACGAGTGCCGGAGCCAGCCCCATCGATGGCTCATCCATGAGCAGAACACGCGGTTCGGCCATCAGCGCACGGCCGATCGCGACCATCTGCTGCTCGCCACCCGACAGCGTGCCCGACTTCTGGTTGAGGCGTTCCTTGACTCGCGGGAACATCGAGTAGACCCGTTCGAGATCTCGGTCGATCCCGTCACGGTCGGATCGGAGATACGCGCCGAGTTCGAGGTTCTCCTTCACGCTCAAGCGTTTGAAGAGCCGTCGGTTCTCCGGCACCATCGTCACACCCCGCTCGACCAGGTACGACGTCGGCTTGCCGTTGACGACCTCGCCGTCGAGCACGACCTGTCCGGACGTCGGCGTGACCATGCCGAGCAGTGTCTTGAGCGTGGTCGACTTTCCGGACGCGTTGCCGCCGAGGAGACACACGAGTTCACCGGGATAGATCGCCAGGTTCACGTCTTTCAGGATGTGCACGGCGCCATAGTGCGTGTTGACGTTGCGGAACTCGAGCAGCGGTCGGCGATCGGCAGGGTCGGGTTCGGTGCTGGTGGGTTCGGTGCTCATCGGCGCTTCTCCACCGGACGGCCGAGATACGCCTCGATCACCTCGGGGTGGTTCGACACGTCCTCGAACGAGCCTTGCGCCAGGGTCTCGCCGTGGTCGAGTACGACCACCCGGTCCGATACGTCACGAACGACGCCCATGTCGTGTTCGATCATCACGATCGTGAAGCCCCATTCGCTGCGCAACTTGCCGATCAGGGTGGTGAGCTCTTCGGATTCCTTCGGGTTCATGCCGGCCACCGGCTCGTCGAGGAGCAGCAGCTTTGGGCGCGCCGCCATCGCACGTGCGATCTCGAGCCGGCGACGGTTCGCGTAGCTCAGCACGGATGCGGGCTGTTCGAGCCGGTAACCGATCAGCCGGGTGCCGAAGAAGCCGAGGATCTCCTCGCCGCGCGCCCTGATGTCGGCTTCCTCGTCCCTGAACGAGCGCGTGTTGAACAGTGCGCCGAACATGCCTTGAGTCGTGCGACAGTGCTGACTGACCATCACATTCTCGAGGATCGTCATGTTCGGGAACAGCCGAACATTCTGGAACGTGCGGGCAATGCCCCGCTGGGCGACCTGGTTCGGGTCGAGGCCGATCAGCGATTCACCTTCGAAGCGGATGTCGCCGCTCGACGGCGTGACCATCCCCGAGATCATGTTGAAGAAGGTCGTCTTGCCGGCACCATTCGGTCCGATCACGCCCACGATCTCGCCCTCATCGACGTGGAAGTCGAGGTCCTTGAGCGCGTGCAGGCCACCGAAGGTGACGCTGAGCCGGTCGATCTCGAGCAGCTTGGTCATGATGACATACCGCCTGCGAGCTGGTCGCCTGCATCGACGCTCTCGGCCTCGTCACGGTCGACCTCACCGCGCAACCACGAATCCTGGAGGAACTCGTCCTGGTGCAGCTCGCGGGTTCGACGGACGTTGGGCACGAGACCCTCCGGACGCTGCAACATCATCCAGATCAGCAGCGCGCCGTAGATCAACAGCTTGTATTGCGAGAACTCCTGCAGCAAACCGGGCTGCTTCGGACCACCGAGCACGCCGACGAGCACCACGGAGCCGACGATCACACCGACGATGTTGCCCATCCCACCGACGATCACGATCACGAGGATGATGATCGACACGAGGATTTCGAACGATGTGGGAAAGACCGAGCCGACCTTGGCCGAGAAGATCGCACCCGCGAACGACGCGAGCGCGGCACCGACCACGAACGCCATCAGCTTCAAGTTCACCGTGTTGATGCCCATCGCTTCGGCGACGCTCTCGTCTTCGCGTACGGCCATCCAGGCGCGACCGATACGGCTCCTCTCCAGCCGCCACGACACGTAGATCGAGAGCGCTGCGAACGCCAGGGCCAGGTAGAACACCGACCGAGGGTCGGTGCCCTTGACCTCGAACGTACCGAAGTCGGCGGACGGGATTTTCGTGATGCCCTGCGAACCGTTGAAGTATCCGCCGAGCCAGTCGGACAGGAACAGCAACCGGATGATCTCGCCGAAACCGAGTGTGACGATCGCCAGGTAGTCGCCCCGCATCCTGATCACCGGTGCCCCGATACACAGGCCGACGAGGCTCGCGAACAGCACCGTCACCACCAGTGCGATCGCCCAGCCACCGGGGCCGTCGAGCGTGGGTACCCAGCTCGGCCACTGGGGGCCGCGGTTGGGCGACGTCAGCACAGCGCTGGTGTAGCCCCCGACGGCGAAGAACGCGACGTAGCCGAGATCGAGGATGCCTGCCAGGCCGACCACGATGTTGAGACCGAGCGCGAGCAGCAGGAAGATGCCCACGTTGGCGAGTAGCTCCTGGGTGACCTTTCCGGTGACCATCGGGATGACGATCAGCGCCACGAAAGCGATTCCGACCAGCATCGAAGTCTGCCGGGCTTTCCCCGGCCCGGTCCGCGTCTGATAGGCGGTGCGGGACGCGGAGACCTTCTCGAAGCCGCCACTCAACGCGACCGCGACGGCGAGTACGGCCAGCACGACCGCCCACACCACCTTCAGCCCACCGGTGTTGTCGTACAGGAACTCGAGTTGGTCGACCACGTCGGTGAGGAATGACTCGAAGATCGCGACCAGCATCACCGTGAGCACGGCGCCGACGAACGCGGTCGCGCCGCGACCGGGAAGCACGTGGAGCAACCCACCGACGCCGCCGATCGCCACGCCGATGACGATCCACGCCGCGAACCCGAACGCGAGCCCGCTGCCGAAACTCAGGAACTCGACGAGCTGCGGTGACCAGTTGACGAGCGGGTCACGGAGATCGAGGTTGTCGACGAGCACGAGCAGCACCGACAGGCCGAGTCCGCCGAGCCCGCCGACGGCCGCACCGGCGACGACGTCCCGGGCGCCCTTCTTCGTCTCGGCCATCCCTTCGAGCACGACCTCGCGACCGACCGAGTACCCGACGATCAACGGGAGCCAGAGCAACGAGAGGTAACCGAGCGACAGGATTGGGTCGATCAGCAGCCGGCCGTCGAGACCGACCGGCATCCCGACGAGCGCGATGAACACGAGGCCGATCGCGAGGATCCCGCCGAGGCGGCCGATCTTGCGCCAATCGACGTCGAACGCACCCTTGGAAACCGTGTCGACGGTGTGAACGCTGTCGGTGATTTCGGTGTTCATGCCCGGTCTTCCGATGACAGACGCTCACCGAAGAGCCCGGAGGGCTTGATGAGGAGGACGAGGATGAGCGCCGTGAACGACACGGCGTCACTCAACTGCGAGACACCCTTGACGCCCAGTGGTTCGAGCAACATCAGGGGGCCGAGTGCCTCGGCGCTCCCGATCGAGACACCACCGGCCATCGCGCCACCGAGGTTGCCGACACCCCCGACGACCGCGGCGGTGAACGCCTTGACGCCGGGCAGGAAGCCGGTGGTGGCGATCACCGACCGGAACAAGATGCCCCAGAGTATGCCGGCGATGCCGGCCATCGCTCCGCCGACCGCGAACGTCGTGACGATCGTCTTGTCGACGTCGATCCCCATCAGCGAAGCGATCTCTTTGTCTTCGGCGACGGCACGCATCGCCTTGCCGGTCTTCGTGCGCTCGACGAAGTACCACAGCCCGGCCATCGAGATCGCAGCGATACAGATGACGAGCAGCTTCTTGACCTCGATCCCGACCCCGGGGATCGACTCCTCGAGCCAGTCGGGGTTGGACGGATATCCCTTGGCGCCAGGCCCGAAGAGCAGGATCACGGCGTTCTGGATGAAGAACGAGATGCCGATCGACGTGATCAGCGGGATGAGTCGAGGACTCCCTCGCAGCGGCCGGTAAGCGATCCGCTCCATGACGACGGCCGTCGCCGTCGACACCAGCGCGCAGACCACGATCGTCAGGATGATGGCCGGGATGAACATCCCGCCTTCCCACCAGCCGGCCTCGTCGAGCTTGTTCGCCATGATGAACCCGGTGAACGCGCCGACCATGAAGACTTCGCCGTGCGCGAAGTTGATGAAGCCGAGCACGCCGTAGACCATCGAATAGCCGAGCGCGATCAGCCCGTACATGGCGCCCTGGCTGATCCCGGTGACGATCAGGCCTCGATATTGCGGCCAGGAGAGGCGTTGCGCCTCCTGGCCGTCGTGGGTCCATTGGGCGAACGTGTTGTCGGGGGCCAACTGCTGCGCGATGAATGCGAGGAGGCCGATGGCGATCACGCCGATCAACACGACCTTGATCACGACCAGGAATCGATCGATGTTCGTCTTCGGTGCGCTCTTCGCTCGCACGGCAGCGGTCATGGTGCCGTCTCTCCCATTGCGGTCTCTCCCATCCGGTGTCGTGTTCTCTTCGAAGAGTGGTGCCACCACCTGGGCACACGGGCAGTGAAATTCCCGGCCGCCGCAACAGCGACCGGGAACCTCACTCAGTTGTCCGTATTCAGTTGTTCGTACTCAGTTGCCCGTCAGCCCGTTTGGATCACGGAGCGAACTCGAACACGACGTTCAGCTTCGACGCCTCGATGTCGGTGGAGTCCTCATGTTCGATGATCGTGATCTTCTGTGAACCGCAGTCACCGAAGTCGTCGCAGGTGATCGAGCCGATCAGCCCGCTGTAGTCGCTGATGTTGTTCAGGTAGTCGCGCACCACGGCCCGGTCGATCACCAGTGCGTCACCGTCCATGGTGGACGAGGCCTTGATGGCGTCGAGCAGCATCGCGGTGGCATCGTACGCGTGACCCCAGAAGGCGGCCGACGGTGCCTCACCGTACTGGTCGTTGTACGCCGCAAGGACGTCCTCAGCCGAAACGCCGGTGCTTTCGTTGACGTTCGTGCCGAACCGCGTGTCGGGGCCCGACATCGCCATGCCCTCGGACTGCTCCAGCTCGAGGAACCCGTCGACGAGCAGGCCGTCGGCGGCGAGCAGCTTGGTGTTCTCCAAGCCCGGAACTCCTGGTGCCTGATCGGCGAGGAAGTCGCCGGCTGGCTGGAAGATCGGGAAGAACAGCGCCTCGGGTGATCCGGCGGCGATCTCGGTCAGGACCGGGACCATGTCGGTGTCCGTTTTGGCGACGGCCGTGTAGCCGGTCACCGTGCCGCCGAGCTCTTCGAATGCGTTCGTGAACGCACTCGCGAGGCCGTCGGTGTACGGGTCGCCGTCGTGGATCGCCGCCGCCGTGGTGAGGCCGAGCTCGTTGAAGACGTAGTCGGCCATCGCCGCACCCTGGAACAGGTCGTTGTGCGCGGTGCGGTAGTAGCCGACGTTGTAGTCGACGCCGGCGTTGCCCTGCTGGTCGGAGGTGAGGAACGGCGAAGTGTTGGACGGAGAGATCATCACCATGCCGGCCTCGCTGATCAACGGGGCGGCTGCCGTGGCAGCACCCGAACACGATGTTCCGATGACGCCCACGACTTGGTCGTCGGCGACGATCGTCTGCGCCGCAGCCTGGCCACCGTCGTTCGAGCACAGATCGTCGAGAGGGGTACCGATGCTGACATCGAAGCCGTTGATGTCGCCGTAGTCGGCGACGGCGAGTTCGGTTCCGCGCTGGTTCGGGAGCCCGAGGAATGCGGTATCACCCGTGATCGACTCGAGCGACCGAATCTGGATCTGGTCGCCGGCCTCGACGCGAACCTG
>JBDSBE010000135.1:0-4324 GCA_039921745.1 Ilumatobacteraceae bacterium
ATGTCCAGGGAACGCTCGAAGCGATCACCGAGAGCCTCCGCAAGCTCGGTCGCGACGAAGTCGACCTGACGTTCGTTCACCGTGCCGTCGGCGGCATCAGCGAGAACGACATCACGCTCGCCGCCACCACGAACTCGACGATCATCGGCTTCAACGTGCGCCCTGACCGCAAGGCCAGAGAAGCGGCCGAGACCGAGCAGGTCGAGATCCGCACCTACGAGATCATCTACAAGCTACTCGAAGACATCGAGCAGGCGATGGTCGGCATGCTCGCCCCCGAGTACGAAGAAGTTGTCACCGGCGACGCCGAAGTGCGCGAGATCTTCCGGGTGCCGCGCCTTGGTGCGATCGCCGGCTGTCTCGTCCAGAACGGGGTCATCACGCGTGGTTCGAAGGTTCGCTTCCTGCGCGACGGAACGATCATCTGGAAGGGTTCGGTCACCTCACTCAAGCGGTTCAAGGACGACGCACAGGAGGTTCGGGCGGGCTTCGAATGCGGGATCGGCCTGTCCGACTTCCAGGATCTCAAGCCGGGCGACGTCATCGAGACGTTCGAGGAAAAAGAGATCGCTCGGACACTGAGTAGCTGATGGCAGGTCGAGGCAAGCGTTCGAGCCGCAGCAGCGGCGGGCACAAATACCCACGGTCGGCACGCGTCGGGGAGACCCTGCGCGAGATCATCGCCGAGGAACTGGTGCGAATCGACGATGAACGTCTGGCGTTCGTGACCGTCACCGGCATCGAGGTCGACAACGAGCTCAACCGCGCCCACGTATTCTTCGACTCGCTCGCCGGCGAGGAGGGCGACGGCGAGATCACCGAGGCGCTCGAAGAGAACCGATCACGGTTGCAGTCGTCGATCGCCAAACAGATCCGGGCCAAGAAGACACCGATCCTCGACTTCCAGCCCGATATGGCGCTGCGATCGGCGGAGCGCATCGACGACATCCTCCGCGAAGACCGCCAGCGGCGTGGCCAGGCGTAAGCCGGCCACCACCCACGGCCTCTGCGTCGTCGACAAGCCGGCGGGCGTCACGAGCCACGACGTGGTCGGCATGCTCCGACGTCGGTTCCATGAGCGTCAGGTCGGCCATGCGGGGACCCTGGACCCGGACGCAACCGGCGTGCTCGTCGTGGCCGTCGGGATGACCACGAAGCTGTTGCGATTCATCGAGCAGACCGAGAAACGGTATATCGGTGAGGTCGTGCTGGGCACGGAAACCGACACACTCGACTCGTCGGGAACGGTCACGGCGACACACGCGATGGACCATGTGACCGTCGTCGACGCCCGACGTGTCGTCGACGAGCACCTCACCGGGCGGATCGAACAGATCCCCCCGATGGTCTCCGCGATCCGGGTCGACGGTCGCCGGCTGCACGAACTCGCACGTGAGGGGATCGAGGTCGAGCGTCAGCCGCGTCCGGTGACGATCGGGGCCTTCGCCGTCGACGACGGCCCGGAGCCGGGCGTGTTCGCGATCGATGTCACCTGTTCGGCCGGAACCTATGTGCGCACGCTGGCCGCCGACCTCGGCCACTTGCTCGGCGGTGGCGCCCACCTGCGCAACCTTCGTCGGACTGCCGTCGGCGCATTCACGGTGGACGAGTCCGGCTCGCCGGATGAGTGCGAGTTGCTCCCTGTGGACACGACCGTCCGAGGTCTCGATCGCATCGAGATCGACACCGCGACGGCGGCACTCGTCGCGAACGGGCGCGTGCTCCCGCGCTTCGACGGCGACGGGCCGTGGGCGCTGTTCGGGCCCGACGGTGTGCTGCTGGCGGTGTACGAGGCGTTCCGGGTCGACGAGGCCAAGCCCTCCGTCGTGTTGCCGACTGCGACCGGCAGATAGCGTCCCACCGTGCAGGTGATCACCGACGCGTCGACCGAGCCGTTCCCGACCGAGCGGACGGTGCTCACGATCGGTGCGTACGACGGGCTCCACCTGGGCCATCAGGCCGTCATCGCCCAGGTCCGGGCACTCGCCGCCGAGCGCGGCGCCAAATCGGCGGTGGTCACGTTCGACCGACATCCTGCGACGATCGTCCGCCCGGAGTCTGCGCCGAAACTGCTCACCGACCAGGAACAACGGCTCGAACTGCTCGAGGCCACCGGGATCGACGCCGCGGTGGTGCTGCCGTTCGATGCCGAGCAGGCGTCCGAGTCGGCGTACGCATTCGTCGAGCGTGTGCTGGTCGACTGTCTCCACGCCGAGCTGGTCGTGGTCGGCAACGATTTCCACTTCGGTCGCAACCGCGAGGGCAACGTCGATCTGCTGCGCGAGATCGGCGAGACGTCCGGGTTCGACGTCGAGCCGGTCGTCCTGATCGAACGCGGCGACGATGTCGCCGAGCCGGTGAGCAGCACAGCGATCAGGCGCGCGCTGGCCGGCGGCAACGTCACCTTGGCGACCGCCATGCTGGGGCGCCCGTTCGAGGCTCGCGGTGTGGTCGTGCAGGGCGACCAGCGCGGCCGTCTGCTCGGTTTCCCCACCGCCAACGTCGAAGTGTCGAGCCGGATCTGCTTGCCGGCGGACGGGGTGTACGCCGGCTGGTACGAACGCCCGGGCGGTTCCCGGTTCCCGTCGGCGATCAATCTCGGTCGACGCCCCACGTTCTACGAGCACGCCCACAGTTCGCTCCTCGAAGCCCACCTGATCGACTTCGAGGGCGAACTGTACGGTGAGGTCGCGCACGTCCAGTTCGTGGGGTTCCTGCGGTCGGAGCGCAAATTCGACGGCATCGACGCCCTGGTCGCGCAGCTCAAGCACGACATCGACCACGCCCGCCAACTCCTGCGCTGACGGGCGGGTCGAGACTCAGGCGGGCCAGATGACCGTGCCGTCGCCGGCGTACAGACCGGCAAGCAGGTCGGCGTCGTACCGGCCGGCCACCTCGGGGGCGCCGTCCGGGTAGACACCCACGGCGTCGTACGCCGCGATCTCGGCGGCGAGCGCATCCGGATCGGGAACGCCGACGTTGCTGTCGGCCGGGGTCGTGTCCGCGATCAGGCGGGCATCGGTCTCCCAGCGGAACGCCTCACCTTCGGGTGACAGGAAGTTCGGGTTGCCGTTGCCGTTGATCAGATCGACCGCGATCGTCGACGCGGCGGCAGGGTCGGCGACTGCATCGGCCAGCCCTCGCATCGTGGCCCGCATGAAGTCCTCGGCGGCGGTCGGATGCTCGTCGAGGAACGTGCGGTTGGTGTAGATCAGACCGAACGAACCCGGAATGCCGTACTCGGTCGGGTCGTACAGGGTGAACGGGATCCCGGCACGTTCGAGGGTACCGGGCTCATTGCTCTTGTACCCGGGAACAGCCGAGATGCCGTCGACCGCCCAGTGGGCGGTCGGGTCGTACCCCTCGAGCAGGATGGTGTCGAAGTCGCTTCCCTCCGTCAGCCCGACCTGGGCGAGCATGGCCGCAACGCTCGGCGGCAGCTTGCCCTTCACACCGATCGTCGTTCCTGCGAGCACTTCGAGGCTGTCGAACTCGGGCTTGACCATCAGGCTGTCGATGGGAACGCGACCTTCGACCGCGAGCGCCACGAGGTCGGCCTCGTTCGCAGCGGCGAACGAGGCGAGCTCGCTGAACGATCCGGACGACGAGAACTGCGCGTCGTTCGCGGCCACGAGGGGATAGTTGGCGGTCGAGAACGACGGTGCGATGTCGACGTCGAGGCACAGCGCGTCGTAGTAGCCCTTGCTGTCGGCGACGAGCACGTCGACGATCGACGCGGTGGCGGCGTAGTCGAACCCTGTCAGATAGCTGATCGTGCCGGCGGCCCGGTTCGCTTCGCAGCGGGCGTCCGGGAACGCGGCGCCGGCAACCACCTCCGTCGCCGGCTCTCCGCCGGTCGATGCAACCGTCGATGCCACGGCCGACGAGTCCGGTGTCGTGGCCGGTGTCGTGGCCGGTGTCGTGGCCGGTGTCGTGGCCGGTTCTGTCAGCGCAGCGATCAGCGCGCGGGTGCCCCCGACGTTCACCGTGTCGAACTCGGCGGGGTTGCCGGCCAGCGACACCTTCGCGGCGAGATGCACGACGGCGTCCATCCCGTCGACGGCGCGGGCGAGCGCAACGGGATCGGTCACCGAGCCCAGCGAATCGGTGACCCCGGGCACACCGGATGGCCGCCGCTGAAACGTGCGCACCTCGTGCCCTGCGGCCAACATTGCTGCCGCGACGGCTCGGCCGAGCAATCCGCTGGCCCCGGTGACAAGCACCCTCACGGCCGCGCCATCCGTTTGCCGGAAAGGATCCCGTCGGCCCAGCGGGCGAGACGGGAGCGGTCGATTTTCGAGTTGTGACGGATGTCGGTGGGCAG